>JALZHV010000122.1 GCA_030860625.1 Actinomycetota bacterium | reverse complement strand
GAGCTGGGCGGCGAGGCGAGGGGCACCGCGCTCGACGTCCGCGACGAGGCGGCCTGCCGCGCCCTCGCCGGCTCGCTCGCGCGCACCGGCTCGCTCGACCTCTGGGTCAACAACGCCGGCGTCTTCTTCAGCGGCCCGCCCTGGGAGCAGAGCGCCGAGACGCGGCAGGCGATGCTCGCCGTCAACGCGACCGGGCTGATGAACGGCACTGTCGCCGCGCTCGGACCGATGCGGGCGGCGGGGCGCGGTCACGTCGTCAACGTCGTCTCCCTGGCCGGGATCGTCGCCGCCCCGGGCGAGGTCGCCTACTCGGCGAGCAAGCACGCGGCGCTCGCCTTCACCCTGGGAACGCTCTTCGACCTGCGCCGGGCCGGCATCCGCGGCATCGAGGTGTCCGCCGTCTGCCCCGACGGGATCTGGACGCCGATGCTCGAGGACAAGTTCGACGACCCCGACGCCGCCCCCTCCTTCTCCGGCCGCCTGCTCACCGCCGAGGAGGTGGCGAAGGAGGTCGGCAGGCTGACCGAGCGCCCGCGCCCGATCCTGATCATCCCCCGCTGGCGCGGCCCGCTGCTGCGCTTCTTCGACCTCTTCCCGCGCCTCGGCCTGCGGCTGCTGCCGCTGGTGATGTGGGACGCGCGCCGCAAGCAGCGGCGCTACAAGAAGCTGATCGAGTCGGGGCGCTGGCCCTGAGCCGACGCCGGAGCGTCAGACCTTGCGGAAGACTCCGACGACTTTGCCGAGCACCCGCGCCTCGGTGGTGAGGATCGGCTCCATTTCCTCGTTTTCGGGCTGCAGCCGGATGTGCTCTTTTTCGCGGTAGATCCGCTTCACGGTCGCCTCCTCGCCGATCAAGGCGACGACGATCTCGCCGTTGTCGGCGTCGTCGGTCGGCCGCACGATCACGTAATCGCCTTCGAGGATGCCCGCGTCTTTCATGCTTTCGCCGCGGATCTGGAGGATGTAGTCGCCCTCCTCGCCGCCGATCACGTCGGGGATCTCGAGGTACTCCTCGATGTTCTCTTCGGCGAGGATCGGCTCACCGGCGGCGACCTGCCCGACCAGCGGCAGCCCGCTGCCAGGGGTAATCGCGTTTTTGGCCTTGTCGAAGAGCAGCTCGATCGCCCGCGGCTTCGACGGGTCGCGTTTGACCAGGCCCAGCTTCTCCAGGTTGGCCAGGTGCGCGTGCACGGTCGAAGACGAGTGCAGCCCCACCGCTTTGCCGATCTCCCGCACCGTCGGCGGGTAGCCGGTTTTCGCCGCGTACTTGCGGATGAAGTCGAAGATCTCCTTCTGCCTCTTGGTCAGGTCCAAGTCCATCGTCGCTCCGGATCCCTCCGATCCCGCGTTGCCGGGGTTGAATAGGCGCAAATTGCCTTCGAACACTTGTTCGCAGAGTACCCCCTCCCCCGGACGCCCGCAACCCGCAACCGTCCCCCTGCACGCAAACATCTAGAATCGTCCTCCCTCGAGCGGCTGTGGCGGAACTGGTAGACGCGCAAGGTTGAGGGCCTTGTGGGTGGAAACACCCGTGGAGGTTCGACTCCTCTCAGCCGCATCGAAAAACCCCCGCTACCAAGGGGTTTCTCACTTCAATCCCGATCCGGGAAGAAACTAGGTTCCGGGCCGTGGGCCCAACGGGCCTAAATTTGAGAGAAGGCGGCATCGACCATCGCGCTCTCGTGCTCGCTCGGCGCGTAGTCGGCATAGATCATCGTCGTCTTGATGTCCCTGTGGCCCATCCACTCCTGAACCTGTTTGTAGGCATGCGGGGCGATGCTTGCTTCGTGGGGTTCCTGCGCTGACATGCGCAACTCAGCGCAAGCTTGCCGGAACTGCTTGATGTCGCTCTTGCGAACCAAAGCCGAGCGAGTCTATGACGCCACCACCAGACTGTGCCTGACTTCGTGCTTTCGGGTTAGGCAAGGAATGCCATCCCGCTTTGAGTGCTGTCTGATCCGTCCCAGCGTTCGACGCCTTCGATCACTGAGTCAAGATCGGTTCCCGGTGGGAATTTCAGCAACATGGCGAAACGTTGACTAGGGGAGATGCGGTGGTGCGGCAAGGCCACGGCATAGGCGCGCTCATGCTCTTGAAGCGCATAATTCAAAGTGCCTCCCCGTTGCGGAGGAAGAAGCTGATACTGCCGCTTCGCAATGGCCTGGGTCGTCCGAAGCCGAAATGAAACCGGCTCGGCCCAATATCGAGCATTGAAAACCACCGCGATCGCACTTGGATCGTCAGAGACTCGTTGAGTCTGAATCTCCAAATTTTGCTGAAGGTCTACGTTGGTGGACGCCCTAACGCCGCTGATAGCGGCGTGAATCTCGTTGAGCCACTCTTCTTCGGTGAGGGCCTGGAGGTCGATGTAGTACTTGGACTCGATGAAGGCCGGAAACTTCGAGATGGCACCCAGCTTGATTGGAATGATGAACTCGGCCTTAACGCCCTCGATCTCCGCCATGAGCGCCTTTTTAAGCTCCAGCTTGACCCAGGGCTTATCAATTGAGCGCTCGCTGAGGAAAATCAAGAATCGGTCGGCCGTGTCGATCCCCTCTGCAAGCTTGTCCAGCAAGTCGTCGCCACCAGAGATCTCGAACCTATCGAGCCAGCCTTTTACATCAGGGAACTCGTCTGCAATCCGCGAGAAGACCTGTTCAACAACCGGCTTATCTTCGCTTGCATGAGAAAAGAAGACGCGCATCTTCGTGCATGCTCTCATGACTACTAAAGCTCAATAGTCCTCCGTGGTCTATTCGTGTTGTGGGTGGAAACACCCGTGGAGGTTCGACTCCTCTCAGCCGCATCTCATGCCGGAGTGCGAAGTACCTAGATACCGGCGACCGCAAGGCCCTCAGATTCTGCGGCGCGACTGAGGTCGCCGTCCCAGGTAACCACGACCACTTCCTCCTCGCCGAGAGCGAGGGCGGTGGCCAGGTGGACCGCGTCGTAGCCGCGGAGCCCGAATGACTCGGCTCGATCCCCGGCGCTCTGCACGATCAGACGGTCCACTCCTACGGTTGCCAGGTCTTCGTACTTCTCCTCGAAGTCCTGAAGCGCGCGGGCATAGACGCGCTCTACCAGGCGACCCGACCTCCGCGCCGCGGCTAGAGCAGCTCGAGCCTCTGGATAGACGAGGACGCTGGCAGCCCCGGGATAGGCGCTGTTCCAGAGCCTCCTCGCGAGATCGGAGCCCTCCTCCTCGATCACCAGCTTGAACAGGGCGGACGTGTCGAAGTAGAGGATCAGCGGCGCTGTTCCTTCACCAGATCCGAGATCGGCTCATTCGTTTTCACGCCTGGCTTCGCCGGCCTTCTAGGTCCCTCCGGCATACGGATCAAGCCGCGGCGGGCAAGCTCTTCCAAAGGCCGCTCTCCCTCGAAGCGGCTGAGGCGGGCGACGGGCCGCCCACGCCTGGTGACAACGATCTCTGCCCCCTGCTCGACCTGCTCCAGGTACCCACTGAGCCGATCGTGCAGCTCTCGCACTCCGACTTCGGACTCGGATCCATGTAGCGTCATTGGATCGACGCTAGCAGCTACATAAAGCTCTGGCACCTCCTCCTAAGTGCCTGAGCCCCTCTTTCTCTCCCCCTTGACTCAGCCGATCGAGGAGAAAGCCCAGCACTTCCCGCGCTTTACGCGTGACATGCCTCATGTGTACTTATCGAGTTCTTCGCTGGTACGTTGCTGCCAGTCAAAGAAAGGACTCATAAATGAAGAAGCTTCGAAGTGCGTTCACCTACTCCAACGTGGTCGCCACGTTGGCGCTGTTCCTCGCCCTCAGCGGCGGTGTCGTCTACGCGGCCTCGACGCTGGGGAAGAACTCGGTGAAGTCGAAGAACATCGCCCCGCGCGCGGTCAAATCGGCGGACCTGGCCAAGGGCGCGGTGAAGAAGAGCAAACTCGCGGCGAACGCCGTCACCACCGGCAAGGTGAAGAAGGGCTCGCTCAACCGCAGCGACCTCGCCCCCCGCACGCTGGCCGGCCTGGAGGTGGTCAACGCCACTTCGGAGTTGGTCCCCGGCCTCATCACTCCGTCCGAAGCCGGGGCGCCCGTGCCCCTCAGCGGCACGACGAGCTTCACCCCCGCCGAGGGGAAGTCCTACGAGCTGCTGGCCGAACTGAGAGGGACGCCCAGCGACGCCGACGGGCCCGAAGGCGGAGTCTGCAACCCCTTCGTCAGCATCCTGGTCAACGGCGTGCCGGTGAGGACCGTCGACATCTACGGCGACGCCGGCGGCACCCCGCCCTTCAACAACCAGACGGTCGGGGGCGCCTCGAGCGCGATCGGCCTGCAGCAGGCAGGCGAGCCGCAGACGGTCTCGGCGATCGTCTTCGGCGACCCCGGCTGCAGCCCCGCGACGACCGCCTCGCTGCGGGTGGTAGTCGTCGAATTCGGTTAGGCGACTCGACGGACGCCCGCCGCTGCCGACTCTCGGCGGCGGCGAGCGCTCGTCCCGACCCCCATCCGGTCATAGGCCGCTTCGGTCACGGCAGGTCTTAGGCGTCAGCACTGCTGATCTGCCAGCGGAGACCTGGCCCGAACTCCAGCAGGACCCCTCCCGGAAGGATGAGCTCCCAATTGGGTGGATCGTCGTGCGCTTCTTGCTCGGCGGGCTTCACGCAGAACAGCGAGCCATCTGAGAGCTCACAGCGAAGGAGACCCGTTTCATCGTCGACAGCAACCTTGACGATGGTTTGACCAACAAGGTCCGCAGGGTCTGCAGGAGACCAGTCCGCGTCCTGCGTCGCGAAACGCCAAAGATCGCCATCGGAATCGCGAATCTCCACGTGAAGAACATCTGGATAAGCCAGACGAGCGTCAACGATCTCGCCGCGCATTGAATGCAGCACGCTCGAAAGAGAAGCTTCTGGGGCAGCTACGGTCGCCATCAGCGTTGCTTCCATTGTCTCAGCCAAGCGAGTAGCTCGCCATAGCTTTTGTCCTGCTCCCCCGCTGACGCCTTCTCGGCGTGCAGCGCCTGGCTTGCCGCTTGCCGCTCGTGCGGGGCCAGCCCCACCTCTTTGCACGCCTGCCTGAACTGCTTGATGTCGCGCTTCCGGGATATGCATCTCTAAGGGCTGAGGGGCCCCTTTCTCTCCCCCTTCAGCAATCCGTAAATAACGCTGTCGAGGTAGCCGGATGCCGAGCGAGTCGAGCTGCGGCGAGAGGTTTATCGCCAGATATCGCCGAGGCGGTGCGGGGTGAAGCCGAACCGCTCCCCCACCTCGGTCGCCGGCGTGGCGGTGACGTTGTCGCAGAGCAGCAGGTCGATCAGGGCGGGGGTCAGCGATGGCGCTAGGCGGGAGCCGAGGCGTGCGACCGGGGCCGGCAGGTGGCGGATCTTCACGTCCGGGCCGTTGACGCCGCGGACGAAGTCGTCCATCGACATCTCCTCCGGGCCGCCGAGCTCGAAGGTGCCGGTGGGGGCGTCCTCGTGGGTCGCGGCGTGGAGGACGGAGCTGACGACGTCGCCGACGTAGAGCGGCTGGATCCGCTGGCGGCCGGAGCCGGGCACGGTGACGGCGCCGCGCTTGGCGAGGAAGGCGTCGACGGTCGGCCCTGGGCGGTCGGGCGGGCCGAAGAC
>JALZHV010000121.1 GCA_030860625.1 Actinomycetota bacterium | reverse complement strand
GGCCGCGGCCGTCCTCGACCGAGAGCCCGACCTCGCCCACCCGCAGCTCCGCCGGCTTGGCCGCCCCGGCGGCGGGCAGCGCCAGCCCGAGCAGCAGGGCCGCGAGCAGGAGGCAGGGGAGCCGCTTCATCGCCGGCATCATCACGGCTTGCCCCGCTGGTAGAGCCAGCGCTGGAAGAAGCGGTCGAGCCGGCGGCCGGTGACCGCCTCGGCGTGGGCGATGAACTCGCGCGTGCCGGCGCTGCCGTGGCGGTGGGCGAGCGCCCAGGTCCGCAGCACCCGCAGCATCGTCTTCGTGCCGACCTTCTGCCGCAGCGCCTGCAGGGTCATCGCGCCGCGCACGTAGACGGAGGTGGCGAAGAGGTTCGCCGGCGTGCCGGGCCGCCCCGGCGGCGGGTTCCAGAGTTCCCGCTCGGAGGCGGGGAGGCGGTAGAGCCGCCTGAAGATCTTCGCGGCGCTGGGGCCGCCGTGGCGCTCGGCGTAGTGCCATTCGGCCCAGGTCGCGAAGCCCTCGTTGAGCCAGATCTCGGGCCAGCGCTCCGGCCCGACCGAGTTGCCGAACCACTGGTGCGCGGTCTCGTGGGCGACGAGCAGCCGGTCCGGGGGTTCGGTGTAGATCGGCCGCGCCTGCGTCTCCAGCGCGTAGCCGAGCCGCGGCGCGTAGTCGACCACCGAGCCCACCGCGCCGAACGGGTAGGCACCGAAGGCCCGGCTCTGGAAGCGGACGATCTCCGGCAGGGCGGCGAGCGCCCGCCGCGAGGGCTCCTCCATCCGCGGGTCGACGAAGGTCCAGGAGGGCAGCCCCATCACCCTGCCCTTGACCAGCTTGCCGCGGCCGATCGCGAGCAGCGCCAGGTACGGGCTCATCGGGTCCGGTTCCACCCAGCTGAACCGCTTCCACTTGCCGAGGTCGCGCACCTCCGTGAGGCGGCCGTTGGCGACCGCCTTCAGGTAGTCGCGGACGATGAAGTCGAAGCTGAAGGAGGCCTTGTCGGCGGGGAGGTTGTTGCAGGGGATCCAGGTCGCGGTCCCCTGCGGCTCGCCGAGGGCCAGGGCGCCGTCGTCGGTCTCGATCCAGCCTTCCTTCGCGCCGCTGGGGTCGACGAGCGCGGGCGGCTTGCCGAGGTAGCGGACCTCGACCTCGAAGCGGGTCCCGGCCGGAATCGGCGCCACCGGGTGCACCCGCAGCTTGCCCTTCGGGCGCTCGAACGCCACCGGCTCTCCCCCGATCGAGACCCCCCGCACGCCCGGCCCGAAGAAGTCGAGCGAGAAGCGATCGAGCTCGGCGGTTGCCACCGCGGTGACGGTGGTCGAGGCCTTGATCCATCCCGCGGGCCGGTAGATGAGCTCGACGTGGTAATCGAGCGCGTCGTAGCGGCGGTCACCGGCGTTGGGGAAGAACGGTTCCGCGGGGGTGGCCGCGGCCACAGACGAGAGGGCTCCTAGCCCGGCGAAGCAGACGAGGACGATGCTGAGGCGGGCCGAGCGCAAGCCAGCATCCTACGTCGCCGGGACCGGCCGCTCCTTCTCCCAGAGCTCCTTGTACAGCTGCGTCAGGCAGGCGTCGACCAGGCCGAGCTCGCCGCGGACGCGGACCCGCCCCCGGTGGTCGTCGAGGAGCGCCGCGAACCAGGTGTTGAGAGTTCCCGCCGCGGACCCGTCGGCCGGTTGCTCGACATCGCGGCACGGGCGCACGGCCCCCGTGGAATCGATCCGTCCCTGGACCGTCGCTGTGTCGCGATGGCCGTAGGGATCCAAGGCGCCGGCGACGATCAGGTCGATCCGCATCTCGGCGTGCTCCGGCAGGACCGTCAGCGGCAGCGCCGCACGAAGCACCGTCGCCATCTCCTCGATCGTGAGGCCGGGGGTCCCGTCGGCAACGGCGTAGCGATGCCGCCAACGTCCGAGGCCGGCGACGAGGGACATATAGCGTCGTCCCTTGTCTGCCAAGTCATAGTCCTTGCCGTTGCCGTTATGGGGGAGCGCCTCGAGAAGACCTTTTTCCGTCGAAAGGCTCACTCGTCGTCTTGCCTGGTGGTACGTCAGGTGGTGAGGTCCCTCCATCAGTTCCATCAGCGATCGCGGCTCATGGCCGACCGCCTCGACGAACCCCGCTTCCCAAAGATCGCCGAGCAGATATAGCTCGTCCCAGATGAAGCTGTGGTGTTCTGACGTGGAAACGCCCGCCGAGAAGCTGGATGTGAAGAGACGCAGCAGGCGAAAGAGGGGGCGCCCCAACGCCGCCGTCAGCCTGAGCAGGACTGTCGAGGGCACGCCCGTCTCCTCGTGGCGGTCGATCAGGCCGTATTCCTCCAGCTTACCCACGCACCTGTAGACGCTGCGGGGCGAGAAGCCGCGGATTCGCTCCGTCAATTGCTTGGTGCGGAGCGAGCGCTGCCCCAACTCCATGAGGATCGCCCCTCCTGGTCCAGATCCGACGAGATGCAGTGCTCCTGCGACAGACCTATCTGACGTAGCAAGATCCTTCCGCGCATCTTTATCGAGCTGGTCCGGGTACCCAACATGTTCTCCAGAGTTCTCTATAGGTACTCAAGATTATCGAACCTATGACAAAAGCGACACGCTTTCTGTGTCACCCGCGCTTCTGCAGGGAAACCTTGATTTGCAGGGAGAATGGGACAAACAGGAGAGTCTCCAAACCTCAGGTTCAAAAAACCTGACGAAAAGGAGGCGGCACAGCCTTGATCCCGTTGCGGCCTCGGTAGAAGCTCTGCCCGGTCGATTCGCTCCTAGCGAGCGATGAAGGAGCTCCCGAGGCGGTTCAGAGCATCTTACGCCTCGGGAGCCGCAACAAAGCCCCGGTGCAGACCGGGCCTCAAGGAAAGTGAGTATCTCAAATGAGCAAGCTAACTAGGGTCTGTATGGCCTTGGCCGCGTTCATGGCCTTTGCCGTCCTGCCCGCAACCGCCTCGGCGACCAATGACCCGGATCTGACACATCCGACAGGAACCTTGGCCAAAACCGGCAAAAACAACATCAGGGCCAAGAATGTCGGTGTCCTCCTGATGACAGATGCCAACACAGGAACCCTCGTGGAATGCACCACAGCTCACATGACCGGGGACCTAGAGAAAAACACGGGATCGCTGGTTGAAGGTTCGATCAGAACCGCGACATTCTCGGGGACCGGACCGACCTATCAGGGGGAGCCGGAGTGCACAAGCACCAATCTCGGTGGCCTCACTGTCACACCCAGCACGGCCACCAACGGCCTGCCTTGGTGCTTGCGGTCGACTAACACCATGGCCACAGACGAATTCCAGGTCCGTGGCAATGAATGTGGAGCAGCAGAAAGGCCGATCAGGTTCGCGTTCGATACCACACTGTTCGTCACCTGCGTCTACGAACGCACCACGCCTATTCCCGGCACTTTCAAAACACACCCTGAAGATGCAGTGCTGTCCGTTTCTCATGTCGAATTCAAACGGGTATCAGGCTTCGGCTGCCCGGAACAGGGATTCCTCGACATGTCGTTCACATTGGAAACAAACGTAGCCGGGACCAACCCGCTTTACGTGTCGTAACACTCAGTCGTAGTGGAGAAGGTCGGGGCGCCTAGGGGCCCCGACCTATCTAAAGTTTTTGAACTAAAACCAAGACGTACCTTGACAAGACTGGCCCTGATGTTAGGTTCAGAGCCATCATGCGACGTTAGTCACCCCTAATTTGCAGGGGAAAGGGGGAGGAATGGGAAGGGCAGCGGTCTCGATAGGAATTTGGGGAGCGCTGCTCTGCTGCGCTCTCCTGTCTCCCGCTTATGCGGCCGCTGCGGCGCCCTGCCCGAACGAAGTCCTGCGTATTGGCCCTTCGGCAGGCTTGCCTGACTGCCGGGTCTACGAGCTGGTGACGCCCCCGGACACCAATGGGCGCCGGGTTGGAGCAATCAGGACCTTTGGGACGCCTGGGACGAAGGAGCTGTTCCCGACCGAACTGGCCTCGCCCTCTCGCGACAGCATCGTGTATGCCTCCTACAGCTCACCGCTGCTGGAGCCGGGGGAGGCAAACGGGATCGTCGATGTCTACCAGGCCGAGCGGGGGTCGAGCGGGTGGGAGACGGTCCGGCAGATAACTCCGTCCGGGGCGCAGGCGGTCCAGTCCATTCCTGGAGGGGTTTCGGCAGATCATCACTACGCCCTCGCCACCGTCCAGGGCTCTTCCAGCAGCCTCGCTCTGGGGGGCTCTACCGATTACCTAGCCAACCCCGACGGGACCTTTGAGCTGACCGGCCTGGGCAGCCTCGGAAAAGAACCCTTTGCCCAGGGCCGCTACATAAGCGAAGGCGGGGGACACGTCATATTCAGCACCGGCAATACGTCTCCGAGGCAGAGCGAGTGGTGCTTCTTCGCCGGTTCCAAATGCGAAGTCCTCCAGCTGGAGCCCGATGCTCCCCCCACTGGCACCGGCGCCGTCTATGACCGAAGCGCAGATGGGCCCACCCGTGTCGTCTCACTGTTGCCTGGAGATAAAACCCCAGCAGCGGGCGAAGAGGCCTTCTACAAGGGCGTCTCCAAAGACGGCACCGTCATTGCCTTCGAAATCAAAGGAACCCTCTACGCCCGGGTCGACAACGCGGCGACCCTGGAAGTGGCCGCAGGCGAACCGATCTATGCTGGCCTCTCCGAGAATGGCCGCTACCTCTTCTACGTCGTCGGCGGCGACATCCACCGCTTCGACATCGAGACTTCGGGCGACGATCAGGTCAACTCGACTGGGGATGGGGAGGTGGTCAACGTCTCCGCCGACGGCTCCCACGTTTACTTCATCTCGCCCAGCCAGCTGGACGGCGCCAAAGGAACGGCAGGGCAGCCCAATATGTACGTATGGAGCGGCGGGCTTCCCGAATACATCGCCACCGTCGCTCCCAGCGATCTCGAACGCACTTCGGGCACGTTGGTGGAAGTCCCGGCGCTGACGAACTGGACCGAGTGGGTCACGAACCCTCCGAAAAGCCTGGCTGAGCCGGGTCCGGGCGCGGAGTCATCGCGCACCACCCCAGACGGCAACGTCCTCGTCTTCGAGTCCCGCGCCCAGCTGACCGCCTACGACAATGACGGCCACACCCAGATCTACCGCTACGACGACGCTGACGGCACTCTCGTCTGCGTCTCCTGCAATCCCTCCCTGGAGCCGGCCTTGGAGGACGCTCGTCTTCAGGAACTGGTCTTGACCGGCACTCCGACCGTGATCCACAACGTCACCGAGGACGGCAGCCGGGTCTTCTTCGAAACCAAAGAAGCCCTGGTGGAAGGAGACATCGATGACGTCAACGACATCTATCAATGGCATCGGGAGGAAGGGGGAGAAATAACCGTCGATCTGATCTCCTCCGGGCAGTCAACCGAATACCCGCTGCTCGAAGGCGGGGTCGGAGACTCTTTTCCCGCCCCCAACGTCTTGCTCTCAATTACCCCCGACGGCCGGGATGTCGTCTTCCTTGCCCAGGAGGCGTTGGTCGCCGGGGCGGGAGGGGGAGGCACGGCAGCTATCTACAACGCTCGGGTCAACGGCGGCTTCCCATTGCCACCCGCCCCCTCGATATGCCTCGAAGAAGGATGCCGCGCGGTCCCACAGGCCCCCCCCATCTTCCTCACCCCGAACTCGGAGAC
>JALZHV010000120.1 GCA_030860625.1 Actinomycetota bacterium | reverse complement strand
CTCCACTACCGCGACCGCGACCGGGGGATGCGGGTCCGCATCGGCGGCCGCGCCGTCACCCGCCACGCCCGCTGCGCCCGCCCCGACCGCATCCTCGGCACCGTTGAGAGCCTCGAGGGGTCCTGGGGCCCCGACGTCCTGATCGGCGACGGCGCCGCCAACACCCTCCTCGGCCGCGCCGGCAACGACCTCCTGCTCGGCCGAGGCGGGGAGGACCGCCTCGTCGGCGGCACCGGCCGCGACCGTCTCCGCGGCGGCCCGGGGGCGGACCGCAGCTTCCGCTAAAGCGAGGCTGCAAACCACCTTTCGCCTAGACACAGAGCTACGGTACGCCTTACTAAGGTGTACCGTAGCTAACCCGTATGCCCTTCTACAACCGCACCGATGAGTTAGAGGCCCTCGAAGAGCGTCTTCGCTCCCGGCGGGCGGAGTATTTCGTTCTCTACGGCCGCCGTCGGGTCGGCAAGAGCCAGCTGCTCCTGCATGTCGGGGAGCGTTGCCGGCAGTTCTATTTCGAGGCGACTTCCGGGACGCGCGGCGACCATCTCGAAGACCTCACTGCCGAGCTGACGAGGTTCACCGGTAGTCGCGTCTACGCCGAGCAGCCGCTGACCAGTTGGCGCGCCGCGTTTGCCGCCTTCGGGGACCTGCTGCGGGAGGGACAGACGATGATCGTCCTCGACGAGTTTCAGTTCATCGCCCGCCAGGAGCCGGAGATCGGCTCTCTGCTCAACCGCTTCATCCTCGAGCACGAGGGCAACCCGGACCTCCTGCTCTGTCTCTCCGGCTCCGAGGTCAGCTTCTTCGAGGACGAGGTGGTCGGCTATGGAGCCACTACTTATGGACGGCGGACCGGCTCCTTGCAACTGCAGCCATTCCGTTTCTCGGAGCTCAGGTTCTTCACCGAGGGGTGGAGCGTCGAGGATCGGATTCGAGCTTGGGCCGTCTTCGGTGGCGTTCCCTACTACCTGAAGGAGATCGACGGCGAGGCCGACCTCGCTGAGGCGATCCGGCGCGCCGTGCTCTACCCGGATGGCCTGCTTCGGGAAGAGCCGCGCTTCCTGCTCTCGCAGGAGAGCCGCCTTCGGGATGCCGATACCTACATGTCCTGTCTGCGCGCGATCGCGGCGGGGGTGACCCGGCTGAACGAGATCGCTCAGCGGATCGGCAGGACCCGCTCTGAGGAAGCGAGGCCTTTCCTCGAGACCCTGGAGGGAATGGGGCTGGTCGAGCGCCGCTACCCGGTCCCTCGATCCTCGGGCAGGAAGGTCCACTATGCGATAACCGATCCTTTTCTGCGCTTTTGGTTCCGCTTCGTTGCGCCTCGGGAGAGCCGTCTGCAGACTCGCGCCGAAGCGGACCGGTACCTCGCCGAGGGCGTTCTCCCGGAGCTCGACAAGTTCGTCTCCGAGGACGCGTTCGAGCAGGTCTGCCAGCAGTGGTTGCTTCGCAATCTCGACGGAACCGCCGAGGTCGGGCGCTGGTGGGGGCAGATCCGCCAGAGAGAGAACGGGCAGTTGCGCAGCCGCACCTACGAGGCTGATGTCGTCGCTATCGACGAGCAGGGCCGGGTTCTTGCTCTCGGCTCCTGCAAGTGGCCGGAAGGCGGCACCGCCGACCATGTTCATTCAGCGGGGGAGCTCGACAAATTGGAGACGATTCGCTCCGAGCTCGGTGCGGACGACGCGGACCTGTACTTCTTCGACCGCGTCGGTTTTTCGCCGCGCCTGCGACAGCTGGCCGAGGAACGCGACGACGTTCACCTGGTTCTCGCCGAGCAGCTTGCCTGAAGGGGTGAGGAGCTAGACCGGCACCGGCTCGGCGGCCTGCTGGCGCCAGGCCTGCTCGAACTCGCGCATCATCCGCGGGTAGACGATCAGGTGGCGGAAGGGGGAGATCGCGGCCATGTAGGCGGTGCCGAAGCGGCCGTTCGGCTTGACCAGGACGGCCATCTGGCCGCGGTAGCCGCCGGCCTCGTCCGGGACCCAGGTGAGGTGGAGGATGCCGTGCATGGTGTTGTTGGCGATCTCGGCGGCGAACTCGTCGTCGGTCAGGTAGAGCGGGGTGAAGGGGAGGGCGTCGGGTTCCGGGCCGGTGGGGCCGTCGCGCAGGTCGGCCGGCAGCCGGTCGCGCAGCGTCGGCACCCGGGAGCCGATGCCGGTCTCCTCGTCGTCCCAGCCGAGCAGGCCGCCGACCTTCCAGCGGATCGCGAAGAGGGTGCGGACGGCGGTCGAGGAGCTTTCCGCCGGATCGAGCGACCGCGCCAGCTGCATCAGCCGCGGGAAGTCATCGGGACCGCCGGGGGTCGGCAGCGCCCACACGTCCTCGAGCCGGAAGTCGGGCGCGATCTCGTGGATCCGCCAGGGCCGGGAGTAGTGGGCGTCGTCGGGAAGTCTCATCTGATCCATACGGTAGCGTATAGATGTGCCCGCCGCAACCAGAACCCCGCGCAGCAAGTGGGTCGAGGAGGGGCTGCGGGCCTTGGCCGCCGGTGGCCCCGACGCGGTCCGGGTCGAGGCGCTGGCGCAGGCGCTCGGCGTCACCAAGGGCGGCTTCTACTGGCACTTCGAAAACCGCCGGGCGCTGCTCGACGAGATGCTCGACCGCTGGGAGCGGGAAAGCGTCGCCGAGGCGATCGAGCAGGTCGAAGCCGGCGGCGGCGACGCCCGCTCGAAGCTGCGCCGCCTCTTCGCCCTCGCCGCCTCCCACGGCGAGTTGCTGCTGGTCGATCTCGCCGTCCGCGACTGGGCCCGCCGCGACAAATCGGTCGCCGCCCGCCTCCGCCGCGTCGACAACCAGCGCATGGACTACCTGCGCTCCCAGTTCCGCGAGTTCAGCGCCGACGAGGACGAGGTCGAGGCCCGCTGCATGACCGTCGCCTCCCTCTGGATCGGCAATCACTTCCTCGCCGCCGAGCATGGCCCCCGCAGCCGCGCCGACGTCATGGAGCTGACGCTGAAACGGATTCTGATTTAAACAGAGAATTTCGTAAATGCAGTTAGCATTGCCGCAATGCGTAAGGCCAGAACGGGAGCGGCAGCGGTCTTGGCAACTGCTGCATTTTTCACTGTGACTTCTCCTGCTTCCGCCTTCGTAGGTTTCATCTCACCCTCAGGAAACATTGGTTGCGCGATGTCGAAGAGCGGCGTGCGCTGCGATATCGCCAAGAAGCAGTGGCGACCGCCGCCTAAGCCCGCAAGCTGTGAACTCGATTGGGGCTACGGATTCGACCTCGGCCGCCACGGTCGGCCGCACTTCCTCTGTGCAGGCGACACCACTCTGGGGTTCACGCGAAAGCTTCCCTACGGAGAGTCCATCCGTCGCGGGCGGTTCCGCTGTCACAGCGGCCTGGAGGGGATGAGGTGTGTGAACCTACGCAATCACCACGGCTTTTTCTTGTCCCGCGAGCGGTATGCGCGGTTCTAGCCGGTTGCTTGCCCAATGATCGAAACCGGCGGAGAGTCCTGAGATGGCACGGCTGGTCCGGCCGGTCGCCGGCTCCGCGAAGACGGTCTATGTAGATCGAAAGGGAAAGAGGGGGAATGCGGTCACCCTCTCCAGCAGAGCCGGAGAAGCAGTTGAGGTGGTCGACAACCCTGCTGTCGCCGACGAGGTGGTCACTGTCTATGTCGGCTCCAGCAAGGTAAGCAAGGCCGACGCGAAGCGCCTCGCCAAGGCCGCTATCGAGGAGCAAGAGCGCCAGCGGCGCGGCCAGCGGGAGAAGGGCGCCATCGATCGGATCGTCGCCGGCTTGGAAGCCTCGTCTCCGAAGCCGGTCGAAGACCAGCGCGGCGACGGGCTCAGGTTTCGGAACGCGCTGATCCTGGCTGGGCTCATGTGGCTGGGGTTGGCTGTCTACCTCACCGGCGAGGAAGGCGCAGGGATGGGTTTCGTCGCCCTGCTCCTCGGGGTGGCGATGGTTCCGGCATGCGCGATGGTCTTCAAGTTCATGGATCTGTTCCTGCCGGAGGGGCTTGTTGGTCTGGCTGCTTTCGGCTTGATGGGGTTGACCTGGGCTGCGGCGCTGGGCATCGTCGACATCGAGAAACAGGCCTCTCGCCGGGCGGCGGTCGGCGCGTCCGGGTCGGCGGCGGGAGGTGCGGTCGATTCGACCGCGGCGGCAGCCGGTGGCGGCGCGGCGGAGATGGGCAGATCACCCGCTACCAACGAACCGGAAGACTGGGCGTCGTCCGCCGATGCCTACACGGTCATCGTCGCGTCCAAGCCAAATCGCGGACAGTCGGCTGCCTTCGCGGCGCGTCTCCCAGGCTGGGTAAAGCCGGCCGGCGTCCTCCGCTCCGACAGCTACACGACTCTCCTGCCCGGTTATTGGGTTGCGTTCGGAGGGCGCTTCTCGAGCGTCGAGGATGCGCTCGCCGCGGCGGAGCGACTGCGGGGCGCTGGATTTGCCGGGGCTTTCGCCGAACTGATCAGCAGGAAGCCGCAGGACCCCACCGGAACCATCACGGCGGCAAGCGTCGGCTCCCTTCGCGTCGGCATGGCGATGGACGAGGTGCGCCGGTACGTCACTCGACCTGACTCCGAAAAAACGATCAGCTTCGGTGGCAGTCCCGCCCCCGAGGTCGATTGGAGCTGGCATTTCGACGACGGGGACCTGATCCTTCAGTTTGATCGGCAGACTGGTCGGCTCACCCGCTTTGAAGTGACTACCGACGCGGTGGAGACTAGTTCTGGATTGACCGTTGGCGATTCGTTCGCACCTATCCGTCAACGCTACGGAGGGCAGCTTCGTGCTTCGCCGCTTGGTGAGGGCGGGTGGGTGCTCTCGGAGGGCGATCCGGGAAGCTACCCCGCCCTCGTCTTCTCTCTGCGCGGCGGGGAGATCGCCGCAATGGCCGGTGGGCTGCCCCGCCCTGCTGGGGAGTAAGACGCTAGTCGTAGGTCTGGATCATCCGCACGTTGAGCGCCAGCATGATCGCGCCGAGGACGGCGATCACGGCGAAGCCGGGGAGGATGGCGCCCCAGTCGAGGTCGGTGAGGATGAGGGAGCGGAGGGCCTCCATCAGGTAGGTCACCGGGTTGAACGTCGCCGCGACCTCCATCGGCTCGGTGAGCAGGTCGCGCGGGACGAAGTTCGGCGTCAGGAACAGCAGCGGGAAGAAGATCAGCCCGCCGGAGTTGGTCGCGGCCGCGCTGCGCGTCTTGAGCGCGATCAGCTGCATGAACCCGGCGTAGACGATCCCCCACATCGAGCTCAGCACCACCAGCAGCACGAAGCCGAGCGGCCCGCTCGCGATCGAGATCCCGAACGCGAGGCCGAGCAGGACGATCGCGGCCGCGATCAGCACGCCCTTCACCGCCTCGGCGATCAGCCGGCCGAGCACGATCGCGGTGCGCGAGATCGGCGTCGCGCGCAGCTTGTCGAAGTAGCCGCCCTCGATGTCCTCGACGAGGAACAGCGCCGCCGTGCCGAACGACGCGGCGAGCAGCAGCGAGCTCGGCAGCTGGAAGGCGCCGTAGCCCTGCCCGTGCAGGAACTCCGTGGACGCGGCGGGGAAGATCTTCGCGGCCTGCCCGACGTTGACGACGAGGAAGAACAGCGGGATGAACAGGGTGGGCAGGAGGGCGTCCGGCGTGCGCCAGCCCTCGCGCAGCGCGCGCTGCCCCAGCAGCCAGG
>JALZHV010000408.1 GCA_030860625.1 Actinomycetota bacterium | reverse complement strand
CTGCTAGGCATCCTCGTCATGTACCTGACCGGGCTGCTGGTGAGCGTCTGATGCCGCTGGGAGACGCTGGGCGCGGGCGCCGCGACCCCAACACCGAGGCGATCGAGGACTACGCGAAGGCGATCTACGCGATCGCCGGCGAGCGCGAGGGCGAGGGGCCTGTCCTCAACGGCGAGGTGGCGCAGCGGCTCGGCGTCACCCCGGCGACCGCGACCTCGATGCTGAAACGGCTTGCCGACCTCGGCCTCGTCGACTACGTCCCCTACAAGGGCGTCAGCCTGACCCCGGCGGGCGAGAAAGTCGCGCTGGAGGTGATCCGCCACCACCGGTTGATCGAGGCCTACCTCTCCGAGGCGCTGGGGATGGCCGACGACCGCGTCCACGAGGAGGCCGAGGTGCTCGAGCACTACATCTCCGAGGAGCTGGAGGCGCTGATGGCGGCGAAGCTCGGCGAACCGCGTCACGACCCGCACGGGACCCCGATCCCCGGGCCGGACCTGGTCCCGCCGACCTGGGGCGACGCCCGCTGAGGGCCGCTACGCTTCGCGCGATGGCCCTCGCAGCTGACTTTCAGCAGATTCTTGACTCGTTGCCGCCGGATTGGACGGACCTCGAGGTGGACATGCGGATCGAGGACGAATCGCAGTACGTCGACACCGCTGTCGCCGTGAGCCAGGTCAACGCGCAGGTCTACCAGTACCCGCGCGAGGGCTGGCAGTGGCGGCTGCTGGTCGCCCACAGCTTCGGCCACGCCGCTGCGGCGGAGACCGTCGCGGGCGTGCTGGAGAAGCTCGACGAGGCCGGCGTCAAGGGCGAGCTGCGGGTGGCCGAGGTGCGCGAGGGCCGCTCCGAGGTCGTGCAGATGTGGGGCCGGCCGGAGAGCGTCCGCGAAGAGTTCCGCGAGCGGCGTTCGCTCTAGCGGAGCGGGTAAAGGGGCCGAGTGGCGCGCGTCCTCAGCATTTCCACCGACCTGATGCTCGGCAGCAAGGTCCAGGAGACCCTGACCTCGGCCGGGCACGAGGTGACGACCGCCCCGGCGCTGCAGCAGAGCTCCTGGGAAGGCGTCGACCTGATCGTCGCCGACCTCGACGTCGAGAACCCCGAAGCCCTGGTCGGGCTCGGGATGCCGGTGCTCGGCTACTACTCGCACGTCGACGTCGACACCAAGAAGACCGCGGAGGCGGCGGGGGTGGACCTGGTGGTGCCGCGGTCGCGGATGGCGCGGGAACTGCCGGCTCTGGCCGAGAAGCTGCTTACTTCAGCCTGAAGGCTGCGTTCAGGTCGAGCGGCTGCTCGAGCAGGCCGTGCTTCAAGTCCCAGGCCGCCCATTCGCGCAGGACGCGCTGGTTGAAGGGGGCGGGGCGGAGGATCGGCTTGAGGGTCCGCAGCTGCCTGGCCTGTTCGGCGCGATCGAGGGCGGGCTCGGCGGCGAGCAGGGTGTCAAGCGCGGCTTTCGGATCGCGCAGGACGAAGGCGTAGCCGCGGCGGGTCTCGGCGACGACCGTCTCCGCCAGCTCCGGGTCCTCTTCGAGGAGGTCCCGCGAGGTCGTCAGGACCAGCTCGGGGTAGGGGGGAGCGCCGAACTTGTCGACTTTGAGGATCCGCACCGGCACGCCCTGCCGCTCCAAGGCGACGGCCTCGGCGTTCCAGAAGCCGGTGGCCACGTCGATCTTGCCGGCGGCGAGCGCGGCGACCGCGTTGAAGCCGATCGTCACCTCCTCGACCTGCGCCGGGTCGCCGCCGTCGGCGCTCACCTCGGAGGCGACGACGGCCTCGTCGGAGGGCAGGCCGGTGACCCCGACCCGGCGCCCCTGCAGGTCGCGCGGGCGCCAGACCGGGCCGTCGGCCCGGGCGATCACGGCAGCGAGCGGGCGCTGCACGATCGGGGCGACGCCGACGAGGTCGATGCCGCGCTCGCGGGCGATCCCGAGGTCATGGATGTCGAGGATCGCGAACTCGACCCTGCCGGCGGCGAGCAGCTTCGGCGCGTCGGTCGATTCGCCGGGGGCCTGCACCTCGAGGTCGACGCCGGCCTCGCGGTAGAAGCCTTCGGCCTGGGCCGCGTAGACGCCGCTGTGGACGGCGTTGGGGCTGAAATCGAGCACGAGGGTCGCGC
>JALZHV010000119.1 GCA_030860625.1 Actinomycetota bacterium | reverse complement strand
GAGCTCGACCGCGCCCTGCCCGCCCTGCGCGACGAGCTCAACCCGGGCGACGAGCTGATCGTCGTCGACAACAAGCCCGGCGACGGCAGCGTTGAGGTGGTGCAAGAGCTCGCGGCCGTCGCGACGATCGTGCGGATGGGCCGTAATGCAGGCTTTGCCGGCGGCTGCAACGCCGGCGCCGAAGTCGCGAGCGGTGACCTGCTGGTGATCCTCAACCCCGACGCGGCCCCGCAGCGCGGCTTCGGCGAGGCGATCCGCAGGCCCTGGCGCGAGGGCCGCGGCTGGGTCGCCTGGCAGGCGCTGGTCGCAAGCGGCGACGGCAGCGAGATCAACTCCGCCGGCAACCCGATCCACTTCACCGGCATCGTCTGGGCCGGCGGCCACGGCAGGCCGATCGCCGAGGCGCCGCACGCGGGCGAGGTGCCGCTCCTCTCCGGCGCCTGCCTGGCGATCCCGCTCGAGAGCTGGCGGCGGGTGGGCGGCTTCCCGGAGCATTTCTTCATGTACCACGAGGACGGCGACATCTCGGTCCGGCTGCGGATGGAAGGCGGCACGATCGGGATCGAGCCCAGCGCTGTGGTCGCGCACGACTACGAGTTCGGCGCCAACCCCGACAAGTGGCGCTGGCTCGAGCGCAACCGCCTCGCCCTCGTCACCCGGACTTACCCGGCCTCGCTGCTGCTCCTGCTCGCCCCGGCCCTGCTCGCGACCGAGCTGGCCCTCCTGCTCGTCTCCGTCGCCGGCGGCTGGGGAAGGCAGAAGCTCCGCGCCAACCTCGAATTCCTCCGCTGGCTCCCCCGCCTCCTCCGCGAGCGCCGCCAGCTCCAGCGCCGCCGCGTCATCGGCCCCGCCGAATTCGCCGCCTTCCTGACCCCCGACCTCGACTCCGACCTGATCTCCCCGCTCGCCCGCTCGCTCCCGGCCCGCCTGCTCCTCCGCACCTACTGGCGCCTAGTCCGCGCCCTGCTCCGCTAGTTCGACTGGGCTATCGGCCGAATCAGGATCTCGTTGACGTCGACGTTCGGCGGCTGTTCCAGCGCGTAGATCACGGCGCGGGCGATGTCGTCGTCGCGCAGCGAACGGTTCTCGTCGGGCCGGTTCTCGAAGAAGGGGGTGTCGACCATCCCCGGCTCGATCAGGGTGACCCGGATCCCGTGGTTCTCGCGCATCTGGCGCAGCTCCTGGCGCAGCGCCTCGCCGATCGCGGTCGCCGCCCACTTGGTCGCCGAGTAGAGCGAGCCGGGCAGGACCCGGCGGCCGGCGATCGAGCTGGTGACGAGGACGTGGCCGTCGCCGCGCTCGAGCAGGTGGGGGAGGGCGGCGCGGATCGTCAGCGCCACCCCGTAGACGTTGGTGAGGACCATCGAGCGCCAATGCTCGGGCGTCTCCTCGAGGAAGCCGCGGGCGGCGCCGAAGCCGGCGTTGGCGAAGACGGCGTCGATCCGGCCGAAGCGCTCCAGCGCGGTCGCGGTCATCGCCTCCACCTCGTCCCACTCGGTGACGTCGCAGCGGACGGCGATCGCCCGCTCGGGGCCGCCGAGCTCCTCAGCCAGCTCCTCCAGCTCCTCGAGCCGGCGCGCCGCCAGCACCAGCCGGTACTTCCCGGTCGCCGCTCTGGCGGTCGCGGCGCCGATGCCGCTGCTGGCTCCGGTGATCAGTAGAACGGGGTCGGCCATAGCCGGATTCTCGCACTTGCGATAATCCGACTTGCTCGTGGACCCTCAGCGAAAGCGGAAGATCCGGCTCGTCGTCGCCCTCAGCGTCGCCGTCCTCCTGTCGGTGGCCCTGATCTACACCTCCTTTTCGGCCTCGACCGAGGCGAAGGAGCCCTCGCAGCTGCTCGGCGCCGCTCCCGGGACCAGCTACGAAATGACCGGCAAGGTCGTCAAGGGTTCGGTCCAGCGCGACGGCAACGCGATGACCTTCCGGGTCGTCGACCGCGACGGCGGCGGCAAGAGCCTGCCGGTCGCCTACGAGGGGACCATTCCGGACCCGTTCCGCGCCGGCCGCGAGATCGTCCTCACCGGCCGCATCGAGAACGGCGTCTTCGTCGGCGAGGAGGGCACCCTGATCACGAAGTGCCCGTCGAAGTTCACGACCAAATCTGATGACTAGCCTCGGCAGCGCCCTGCTGGCGCTCGCCTTCCTCGCCACCCTCGTCGCCGCGGGGCTGGCGCTCAGCGGCCGCAAGGGGGACGAGCGCCGCCTGCGCCTCTCCCGTCGCGTCGTCTACGCCTTCTGCGCCCTGCTCACCGCCTGCGTAGTGATCATCGAGATCGCCTTCCTCGGCGACGACTTCTCCTTCAGCCTCGTCGCCGAGCACTCCTCGATCGAGACGCCGACCGGCTACAAGCTGGCGGCGATGTGGTCGAGCCAGGAGGGCTCGCTGCTGCTCTGGGCCTGGGTGCTCTCGATCGCCGCCAGCGCCGCCCTCTTCGCCACCCGCCACAAGCTGCGCCAAGTCGTCCCCTGGGCGACCGCGGTGATGATGGGCGTCGCCGCCTTCTTCACCGGGCTGATGCTGTTCGGCTCCGGCGTCGACCCCTTCGCGCCGCTGGACCCGGCCCCCGCCAACGGCGTCGGCCTCAACCCGCTGCTCCAGCACCCGAGCATGATGATCCACCCGCCGATGCTCTACTCGGGCTACGTCGCCTTCACGGTGCCGTTCGCCTTCGCGATCGGCGCTCTGGTCACGCGCCGGCTCGACGCCGAGTGGATCCGCGCCACCCGCCGCTTCGCGCTCGTCGCCTGGGCCTTCCTCGGCTTCGGCCTCCTGCTCGGCGCCCGCTGGTCCTACACCGAGCTCGGCTGGGGCGGCTACTGGGCCTGGGACCCGGTCGAGAACGCGGCGCTGATGCCGTGGCTGCTCGGCACCGCCTTCCTGCACTCGATCATGGTCCAGGAGAAGCGGGGGATGCTGAAAGTCTGGAACGCGGCGCTGATCGTCGGCACCTTCTCGATGGCGCTGCTCGGCACCTTCCTCGTCCGCTCCGGCGTCCTGCAGTCGATCCACGCCTTCGGCGACAGCACCGTCGGCCCCTACATCCTCGGCCTGATCGGGGTCGTCCTGGTCGGCTCGACGGCGCTGATCGTCAGCCGCCTCGACGACCTGCGCTCGCCGAAGCGGATCGACTCGCTGGTATCGCGGGAGTCGGTCTTCCTCGTCAACAACCTGCTCCTGGTCGGGCTCGTCGCGATCGTCTTCTGGGGCACCTTCTTCCCGCTGATCTCCGAGCTCTTCACCGGCGAGAAGGCCTCGCTGGCCGCCCCCTGGTTCGACCAGTACACGACGCCGCTGGCGATCGGGCTGGTGCTCTTCACCGGGATCGGGCCGCTGCTCGCCTGGCGCCGGGTCAGCTGGGACTCGGCGAAGCGGGTCTTCCGGGTGCCGCTCGCCGCCGCCGCCGGGGTGACGCTGGCGCTGGTGGCCCTCACCGACGTCACCGACAGCATCTGGGCGCTGGCGCTCTTCGCCTTCGCCGCCTTCGCCCTGACCGGGTTGGCGCAGGAGTTCTGGAGCGGTGCCTCGGCCCGGCGCCGGCTCACCGGCGAATCCGGCGCCGCCGCTCTGGCCGGGCTCGTCACCCGCAACCGCCGCCGCTACGGCGGCTACATCGTCCACGCCGGCGTGATCGTCCTGCTGATCGGCGTCGCCGCCTCCTCGAGCTTCCAGACCAACCGCGAAGTCGACCTGCGGCCGGGCGAGAGCACCGAGATCGACGGCCGCACCGTCACCTACGTGAAACCGACGGTGACGGTCGACGAGGAGAAGCTCGGCTTCGGCGCGGTGCTGCGGGTCGAAGAAGACGGCGAGGTCGTCGGCACGGTCCGGCCGAGCCGCCAGTTCTTCCGGCCGACCGGCCAGGAGACCGGGACGATCTCCAGCTTCTTCGCCGGCGAGGCGACCAGCGAGATCGGGCTGCGGGCCGGGTTCGACAGCGACCTTTGGACGGCGATCGCGCCTGACGTGACCGGCGTGCAGCGCCGGGTGCGGGCCGCCGACAAAGGCTTCGAACGCTGCGTCGAAGCGGCGCCGGGGACGCCGGAGCAGTGCAAAGACCTGCGGGCGCTGATGCAGGCCGCGGCCGCCGAGCCGAGCCTGCGGGCGGAAGCCCTGCGGCAGATCGCGGCGCTGCAGGCGCTGACCGCCGAGCAGGTGGCGCAGAGCTATCTCAGGGAGACCGAGCCGGCGACCTTCAAGATGATCGTCGACCCGCTGGTGACCTGGATGTGGATCGGCGGGCTGATCGCGCTCGCCGGGGCGTTGATCGCGCTCTGGCCGACGCGGGGGAGGCGCCGCGGCGCCCTCGTCCGCACCGAAGCAGACGCGCGCAAGGAAGCCAAGTACCGGGAGATCCGCGACGCCGAGCTCGACCACGCCGCCGGCAAGCTCTCCGACGAGGACTTCGCTCTCATCGACGCCGAGCTGCGGCGCGAAGCGCTCGAGATCCTCGACGGCGCCGAGGGGTCCAACGGCAACGGCAACGGCAACGGCTCGCACCCCCGGGAGCCGGAAAAGGTCGAGCAGGGCTAGATCGCCTAAACTTCGCCCTCGTGTTCGCGTTCTTCGGCGTAATCCAGGTAATCCTCGCAATCGTGATCATCTTCCTCGTGCTCCTGCACTCGGGGAAAGACGCGGGGCTCTCCGGCGCCTTCGGCATCGGCGGCGCCGGCGGCAGCGGCCTCGGCGGCGGCTCGATGGTGGAGCGCAACCTGGACCGGGCGACGGTCGTCTTCTCGATCCTCTTCGTCCTGAATACGTTCCTGCTGCTGAAGATCTAAAGCGCTTTCCTGGCGTCGGTTGGGGGGAGTGTTGGCCTTCTTGCGTCCATTTTGCTTGACATCGCCGGGATCTGTGTAAAGATCTCCGACGAGCCGAGGGGAATTGACAAGGGAGAGCTATGGAGGCACACGCCGAGCACGCGCATCACCATCACCACCACGACGACGTGGAGGTCAACGTCGGCGATTGGACCGACAGCAAGCGGTACGCCTGGCTGCTGGGGATCATCGTCCCGCTGGCGCCCTTCGGCGCCTGGTTCTGGGTCGAGCTGACCGGCTTCGGCGGCTTCTGGTTCCTCGGGCCGGTCCTCGTCTTCGGCGTCTTCCCGCTGCTCGACTTCGCGATCGGGATCGACCGCGAGAACCCGCCCGACAGCGTCCTCAAGTTCCTCGAGCAGGACCGCTATTACCGCTGGTGCACCTACCTCTTCATCCCGATCCAGTACGCCGGCCTCATCCTTGCCTGCTGGATGTGGTCCAGCGGCAACCTCTCGATCGTCGAATCGATCGGCCTGGCGACGACCTTGGGCGTCGTCGGCGGGATCGCGATCAACACCGCCCACGAGCTCGGCCACAAGCGCGCGAGCCTCGAGCGGTGGCTCAGCAAGGTCGCGCTGGCGCAGAGCGGCTACGGCCACTTCTTCATCGAGCACAACCGCGGCCACCACGTCCGCGTGGCGACGCCCGAAGACCCGGCCAGCTCGCGCATGGGCGAGAGCTTCTACGCCTTCCTCCCCCGCACGGTCGCCGGCAGCCTGAGGTCGGCGTGGCACCTCGAGACCGAGCGGCTCGAGCGCTCGGGCAAGCGCTCCTGGACCATCGAGAACGACATCCTGAACGCCTGGCTGATGAGCGCCGTGCTGTTC
>JALZHV010000407.1 GCA_030860625.1 Actinomycetota bacterium | reverse complement strand
CTTCGCCCGCTACGCGGTCGACGCGATCTGGCTCGTCCCCCACTTCGAGAAGATGCTCTACGACAACGCCCTGCTGGCCCGCATCTACCTGCACGGCTGGCAGCAGCTCGGGCACGAGCGCTACCGCCGCGTCTGCGAGGAGACCCTCGACTGGATGCTGCGCGAGATGCGCGGCCCCGAGGGCGGCTTCTACTCGGCCCTCGACGCCGACTCCGAGGGCGAGGAGGGCAAGTTCTACGTCTGGACCCCCGACCAGATCCGCGAGGTCCTTGGTGATGACGCCGATACCGTGATCGATTACTACGGTGTCACCGAGAGCGGCAACTTCGAGGGCTCCAACATCCTCCACCTCGCCAGCGCCACCGCGGAGGAGCCGCCCGGCCTGGAGGAGGCGCGGCGGGCGCTGTACGAGGCGCGCTCGCAGAGGGTCTGGCCGGGGCTCGACGACAAGCGCCTCGCCTCCTGGAACGCGCTGGCGATCGCGGCGCTGGCCGACGCCGGCGCGGTGCTCGATCGCGAGGACTACCTCGACGCCGCCCGCGCCGGCGCCGAGTTCGTGCTCGGGCAGCTGCGCGACGAGGGCGGCCACCTCCTGCGCACCTACAAGGACGGCCGCGCCCACCTCAACGCCTACCTCGAGGACCACGCTTTCCTGCTGGAGGCGCTGCTGGCCCTCTACGAAGCGGCCTTCGAGACCCGCTGGTTCAGCGAGGCCCGCGCCCTCGCCGAGACGACGATCGAGCGCTTCGGCGACCCCGAGCGCGGCGGCTTCTACTCGACCTCCTCCGACCACGAGGAGCTGATCGCCCGCCGCAAGGAGGTCGGCGACCACCCGATCCCCTCCGGCAACAGCTCGGCGACGATGGGCCTGCTGCGCCTGGCGGCGCTGACCGGCGAGCGCCGCTACGAAGAGGCCGCCCTGGGGGTCTTCGCGCTCTTCGGCAAACCGGCCGTCGAACACCCCGACGCCTTCGCCCACATGCTCCGCGCCCTGGACTTCCACGCCTCCCCCACCCGCGAGGTCGCCCTCACCGGCGACGAGCTCGGCGAGCTTGCCGCGGTCGTGCGAGAGAAGCCGCGGCCGCACATCGTCCTCGCCGGCGGGCCGGAGGGAAGCGAGGAGCCGCCGCTCTTGGCCGGGCGAACCGCCGTCGACGGCCGCCCCGCCGCCTACGTCTGCGAGAACTTCACCTGCCAGCTGCCGGTGACGACCGCGGACGAGCTGCGCGAGCTTCTGTGACGGCTTCCTAGCTAACCAGCCAGTCCTTCTGTAAGGATGCGGCGCGAATGCGCGGCTCGAAGTTCACCTTCCCTGCCGGTAAGGGCGTCAAGTGGCTCGTCTTTGCCCTCTGGTTCCTGGCGATCATCATCGCCGGGGCTGCCGGTCTGCCGGAGAAGTTCGAAGAAGCCGAAAACAACGAGGCGACCTCCTACCTTCCGGGCGACGCCGAGTCGACCAAGGCGCTGAAGGCGACCGAGGCGCTGCAGAAGGGCGAAATCGCCCCGACGGTGATCGTCTTCCGGCGCGATTCCGGCCTCACCGAAGCCGACAAGCGCGCGATCGCCGCCGACGTCAAGAAGATGACCGAGACCCGCTACGAGGGGGTCATCCCCGACGGCGAAACCGCGGCCTCGGGTGGTAAGCCCGCCAAAGCCGAAGCCGGCGCGGGCGGATCGAAAATCAACTCGCTGGGGATCTACGAGCCCGGCTGCGGCGGCCCCACCACCGAGGTGCCGGGACAACCCGCCGACTACGCCCCCTTCGTCGGGCCGGTCTGCTCGGCCGACGGCAAAGCGGCGATCGTCACCGCCTACATCAAAGGTGACGGACACGCCGAGCGGATCACCGACCCGGTCCAGGACTGGCGCGACCTCGTCTCCGGCAACCACGACGGGCTCGAGGTGAAGATCACCGGCGGCGCCGGCTACTCGGCGGACGCGATCAAGGTGTTCGAGGGCATCAACGGGACGCTCCTGCTCGCCGCGGTGACGCTCGTGATCGTCCTCCTGATCCTGATCTACCGCTCGCCGATCTTCCTGTTCGTCCCGCTGACGGCCGTGATGTTCGCGGAGATGCTGGCGCGCTCGGTCGGCTACGGCCTCTCGGAGCTCGGGGTCACGA
>JALZHV010000118.1 GCA_030860625.1 Actinomycetota bacterium | reverse complement strand
GGCTCGCGCAGGACGGTCGCCAGGGCCGCCTCCAGCTCGCCCTGCACGGTGCGCAGGCCGGGCTGGCGCGCCCAGCCGCGGAAGCCGGCGCCGTCGTATTCGATGTCGAGCCTCACGGTGGGCACGAGCGGCAGTATCTCCGACACCTAGAATCGGGTCCGTGCGCATCCTCCTCACCAACGACGACGGCATCTCGGCGCCGGGGCTGCAGGCCGCCCGGCGGGCCCTGGTCGAGCTCGACGGCGTCGAGGTCGACGTGGTCGCCCCCGACTCCAACCGCAGCGCCATCGGGCGCGGCATCACCACCCGCGCGCCGCTCAGCGTCGAGGAAGTGACTTTCGATGACGGCCGCGTCGGCTACGCCACCGACGGCACGCCCGTCGACTGCGTCCGTTTTGCCGAGCTCGGCCTGGTCGGCCACCGGCCCGACCTGATCGTCTCCGGGATCAACCACGGCGCCAACCTCGGCGACGACATCACCTACTCGGGCACGGTCGCGGCGGCGCTGGAGGGGATCGTGCTCGGGATCCCGTCGGTTGCCCTCTCGCAGCAGTCCTCCGCCGGCGGGCTCGGCTACGTCAGCGGCAAGTTCGACTTCACCGTCGGCGCCGCCTTCACCGCGCAGCTCGTCGCCCGCCTGCTCGAGGAGCCGATGCCGGAGGCGACTCTGATCAACGTCAACTTCCCGACCGGCGAGCCGACCGGGGTGGAGGTGACCAAGCTCGGCAAACGGATCTACAACGACGAGCTGAAGCTGGTCGAGGAGAAGGACGGCCGCCGCCACTACGAGATCTACGGCTGGCAGCCGAGCTACGAGGAGATCGAGGGGACCGACCTCTACGCGGTGGCGAACGGGCGGATCGCGGTCACCCCGATCCACTTCGACCTCACCGACCACGGCGGCCTCGAGCGCCTGCACGACTGGGGCTTCGAGGAGATGCTGGCGAGCGCAGCGACGGCGTGAGCGCCCCCGTCGAGCAGCGCGCGGCGGAGCTGCGGGAGCTCCTCGCCCACCACAACCACCTCTACTACGTCCTCGACGAACCGGAGATCGGCGACGACGCCTACGACGCGCTGCTGAACGAGCTGCGGGTGCTCGAGGAGGAATACCCGGAGCTGCGCACGCCGGACTCGCCGACGCAGCGGGTCGGGGCGCCGCCGCTGGATCGCTTCGAGCAGGTCGAGCACCTGGAGGGGATGCTCTCGCTCGGCAACGCCCGCAACGAGGAGGAGCTGCGCGCCTGGGAGAACCGGCTTGCCAACTACCTGAAGCGGCTCGACATCACCGCCTCGCAGTTCAGCTACACGACCGAGCCGAAGATCGACGGGCTCGCGGTCACCCTCACCTACGAGAACGGGGTGCTGGTCCGCGGCGCCACCCGCGGCGACGGCCGGGTGGGGGAGGACGTGACCCAGAACCTGCGCACGATCGGCTCGGTGCCGCTGCGGATCAAGGGCGGACCCGAGCTGATCGAAGTGCGCGGCGAGGCCTACATGCCGATCGGCGCTTTCAAAGCGCTGAACGAACGCCGCGCCGAGGCGGGCGAACCGACCTTCGCCAACCCGCGCAACTCGGCCGCCGGCTCGATCCGCCAGCTCGATCCCTCGCTGGCCGCCGAACGACCGCTCTCGACCTGGTTCTACGGGATCGGCGCGGTGCGCGGGGTCGACCTGCCCACCCACATGGACGAGATCGAATGGCTGCGCGAGAAGGGGTTCAAGGTCAATCCCGACACCGCCCACCACGAGGGTGTGGAGGGGGTCGTCAAGCGCTGCCACTGGTGGGAGGAGCGGCGCGACGAGCTCGACTACGAGATCGACGGCGTCGTTGTCAAGGTCGACGAGAAGGCGCTCTGGCGCGAGCTCGGCGTGGTCGGGCGCGAGCCGCGCTGGGCGATCGCCTGGAAGTTCCCGCCGACGACGGCGACGACGACGCTGAAGCGGGTCGTCTGGAACGTCGGTCGCACCGGCCACCTGGTCCCGTTCGCGATGCTCGAGCCGGTCCACGTCGGCGGCGTCACGGTCAGCACCGCCACCCTCCACAACGAGGAGGACCTGGCGCGCAAGGACGTGCGGGAAGGCGACGACGTGGTGGTGATGCGGGCGGGCGACGTGATCCCCCAGGTCGTCTCGCCGAAACTCCCACGGAAGAACCCGCGCACCCGCAAGCCGAAGCCGCCGAAGGAATGCCCCGAATGCGGTCATGAAACGGTCAAACCTGAGGACTCGGTCTTCACGATCTGCCCCAACCGCTCCGGCTGCCCCGGGCAGTCCTTCCAGCACGTCAAACACTTCGTCAGCAAGGGGGCGATGGACATCGAGGGGCTGGGCGAAAAGCAGGCCCGCCGCTTCCTCGAAGAAGGGCTGATCCGCGACGTCGCCGACATCTACGACCTGACCGCCGAGCGGCTGGTCGAGCTGGAGCGCTTCGGCGAGACCTCGGCGCAGAACCTGGTCGCCTCGATCGACACCTCGCGCCGGCGCCCCTTCAAACGCGTGCTCTATGCGCTGGGGCTGCCGGGGGTCGGCTACGTCACCGCGGAGGCGCTGGCCGACCACTTCGGTTCGATCGACGCGCTGCACGAGGCCGACCCGGAGGCGATCGAGGAGGTCGAGGGCGTCGGGCCGATCATGGCCGTGCAGATCCAGGAGTCATTGGCCGACGAGGCGACCTGGGCGCTGATCGAGAAGCTGAAGGAGAAGGGCCTGCGGCTCGAGGCCGACCCCTCCGAACGGCGGGTCAGCGGCGGGCCGCTGGAAGGCAAGACCGTCGTCCTCACCGGCACCCTGCCGGAGCTGACCCGCGAGGAGGCGGCGGCGCTGGTCAAGACCGCCGGCGGCAAGGTCACCAACTCGGTCTCGAAGAAAACCGACTACGTGGTCGCCGGCGACAACCCCGGGTCGAAGCTCGCCAAAGCCGAGAAATACGGCACCGAGATCCTCGACGAGGCGGGCCTGCGCGAGCTGGTCGCCAGGCCCGCTCAGTAACCGGCGACGAGACCGGCGATCCGGTCTTGGTTGAGGTGGGCGAGGCTGAGGTTGCCGACGCCCGCCATCAGGATCGAGAAGGCCATGATTCGGCCGCTTTTGTTGAAGCAGTAGCCGGAGAGGTTGCTGACGCCGCTGATCGTCCCGGTCTTGGTTCGGCAGCGGCCGTAGGCGGCGGTGCCGCTCATGCGGCTGGCGACGGTGCCCTCCTTGCCGGTCAGGGCGAGGTCCTGGATGAACTCCTCGCCGGCGGGGTCTTCGCGCATCCCCAGCAGCAGGTCGACGACCTCGCGCGGGCTGGCGCGGTTGGAGCGGGTCAGGCCGGAGCCGTCGGCGGCGTTGACGACCGAGCCGTAGGAGCGGGAGAACTCCTCGACCGCCGCCGCTCCCGCCGCGGTGGTGCCGCCCCCGCCGAGGCGGGCGCCGAGCAGTTTGATCAGCGTCTCGGCGAAGAAGTTGTCGGAGTAGACGTTGGTGAAGTTGGCGAGCCGGTGGACGCTGGGGGAGCGGACCTGCGCGATCCGCTGGGCGAACGGCGGGGCTTCGTCCAGGGCGACCTGTGAGGGCACGTCGACGCCGGCTGCCCGCAGCGCCCGCGCGAGCTTGGAGGCGGCGAGCTTCGCCGGGTCGGAGGAGAAGCCGCTGGAGCTGGTCGCGCCGCGGAAGCCGTGGTTGAAGGCGAGCCCGGAGAGGGGGCCGATGTAGACGCTGGTCCCGTAGCCCGAGTCGGGGACGCCGCGGCGGCGGTCGAAGATCGTGTCGTCGGCGTAGAGGCGGCCGGTGATCGACTTGATCCCGGCGGCGCGGATCTGCGGGACGAGGGCGAAGACGTTGGTGCCGAGGCCGCCGAGGTAGGCGTTGTAGAAGCTCGGCGTCCCCAGCGCCGGGTCGCCGCCGCCCTTCAGGTAGAGGCTGCCGTGGAGGATGCCGTTGTCGTCAACCCGCCCGTCGCGGAGGACCCTGGTCGGGATCCGCGTCTCCGGGCCGAGTTTGGAGAGTGCCGCCGCCGTGGTGAACATCTTCATGTTCGAGGCGAGGGGAAGCGGCCGGGTCGGGGCGCTGGCGCAGACGACGTCGCCCGATTCCGCCTCGACGACCAAGAGGCCGGCCGCCGAACCGCTCGCCTGGCGCAGCAGGGAGCGCATCCGGTCGCAGGTCGGGCTGGCCTGCGCGGCGGCTGGGAGCAGCAGGGCCAGCGCGGTGACAACCGCTGCAAGGAGGATCGCGCTGCGTTTCATCGGGTTTTCCAACACGAGAAATGTGGAAGGTAGCGTTCATGGCCGACCTACCGCCCTGGGATACTTGAGCCATGGGCAAGGTCGTAGACATCGAGTCCAACCCCCGGCGCCGCGCCCGGCGGCGCAAAAAGCCGTCGAAGACGGCCCTGGTCCTCGGCGGCGGCGGCTTCACCGGCGGGGTCTACGAGATCGGCGCCCTGCGCGCCCTCGACCTGCTGGCGGTGAACAGCACCGTCAACAACTTCGATGTCTACGTCGGCACCAGCGCCGGCTCCTTCGTCGCGGCGATGCTCGCCAACGGGGTCACCCCCGAGGAAATGATGCAGGTGATCAACCCGCAGGAGCCCACCGAGCTCGAGGACCTGCAACTCGACAAGGTGTTGAAGCCGAACTACCTCGGCTTCCTGCAGAAGACGGCGGCGCTGCCGCTGCGCAGCGCCGAGCTGGTGCGGTCGATGATCCGCTTCCGGGAGATCTCGGCGATCGACTTCGGGGTGGCGATGGCGGAGAACCTGCCGAGCGGGCTCTACTCCGGCCGCGGCATCCACGAGTACGTCGCCGAATCGCTGATGGACGGCGGCAGGTCGAACGACTTCCGGATGCTCGACCCCGAGCTCTACCTGACCGCCACCGACCTCGACACCTGCGAGCGGATCGTCTTCGGCGAGGAGGGTTGGACCGACGTGCCGATCTCCAAAGCGGTCGAGTGCTCGACCGCGCTGCCGATCGTCTACAAGCCGGTCGACCTGAAGGGGCGCCAGTTCGTGGACGGCGGCATCCGCTCGACCACCAACGTCGACATCGCCGTCGAAAAGGGCGCCAAGTTCATCGTCGTCGTCAACCCCCTCGTGCCCTACATCAACGACTTCGAGAAGACGATCCCGACGATGTTCGGGACGCGGGTTCGGCGCGTCTCCGACATGGGGCTGCCGGCGATCGCCAACCAGACCTTCCGCCTGATCGCCCACGCCCGCCTGCATCAAGCGGTCGAGCAGTGGCAGGAGAAATACCCGGGCGTCGACATCATCCTGGTCGAGCCCGACTCCGACGACGAGCTGATGTTCGGCACGCCGATCATGGACTATTCCCGTCGCCTGCAGATCGCCCGCCACGGCTTCGAATCCGTCACCGCCGCCCTCGCCCGCGACTACGACCGCTACAGCGAGATCGCCGAGCGCCACGGCCTCGAAATCTCCGAGCGCCGCGTCCGCCGCGTCGTCGAGAAAGCCGCCGCCGAAGAGCCCGGCCAGACCTCCGCCTGGAAACGCGTCCTCGAGCAGACCACGTCCGTCCTGCTGCGGCAGAGCGGCGAGGCTTCCTGAAGATCTACTGAAGGGGGGAGGGCGTCGGTGGGGGTCGCTCGGCACATCTCGCCGAGCGAGCAACGTCTCTGAGCTAGCGCCTCCAAGGTTTCCGGCTCGGCTTGATGTTGAGCGCCGATCGACCC
>JALZHV010000406.1 GCA_030860625.1 Actinomycetota bacterium | reverse complement strand
CGCAGATAGGTGAGCACGCCGTAGCCGCTGTGCCGCGGCACGTCGGCGTCGATGACGATGGCGTCGTAGTCGCTGGTCTCGAGCATCTCGATGGCGTCCCAGCCGTCGGTCGCGCAGTCGCACGTGAAGCTCTGCTCGATCTCCTTCCGGATGGCGGGATTGTCTTCCACGACGAGAACGCGGCGCTGGTCTCTCTGCATGGCGACCAATGTAGGGACGGGAGGGGGTGGTTGCAAGCGGGGCCGTTCGCGGCGAGGGGGCGCCCCCGCGCCTAAGCTCCTGTCAGCGCAACACTTTCGCCACCCGCGCCAGCAGCACCGAATTCTTCACCGGCTTCCGGATGAAGTCGGCGGCGCCGATCTCGAAGGCCCGCACCTCCGGCTCGTCGCCGGGCAGGCCGGAGACGAAGATGGCCGGGACGTCGATTCCTTTTTCGTGCAGCGCTTCGAGCAGGCGGTGGCCGTCGATGAAGGGGAGGTCGATGTCGAGCAGGAGGAGGTCGACCGGGTCGCGGCCGAGGAGCATCAAGGCCTCGGCGCCGTCCTTGGCCAGGAGGACGTGGTAGCCGGCGCTCTTGAGGAGGGCGTTCGTCAGCTCGCGATTGAGCACGTTGTCCTCGACCACGAGAACGGTCTTGCGGCTGTCCTTCGGCGCGGCGGGGGCGCTGCTGCGCTTCTTGCGGAGCTGCACGATCTCCTGATGCAGCGCCTTCGTCTCCGCGTCGGGCTCGACGTCGAGCTCGCGGCGCAGCACTTTCGCGCAGACGTCGTACTGCTGCAGCGCGTTCAGCAGATCGCCGCTCTGCAGGTAGAGCTTCATCAGCGTGCGGTGCATCGACTCCTGCAGCCGGTCGATCCGCAGCGACTGCTGCGCGGCGGCGATGGCAGCGTCGTACGACTCGGCGCGGGTGAGCTGCTCGACCAGCTGCGCGTGGGCGCGCAGGGCCAGGCGGTGCAGGCGGTCGCGCTCGGCGATGACCCACTGGTCGAAGCGCTCCTCGTCGATCAGGAAGCCGTCGAGGAAGTCGCCGGCATAGAGCCGCGTAGCCGGATCGAGCGCCTCCGGCGTCCCGGCGGCGACGAGGGTCTCGAACTCCACCACGTCGACGTGCACGACGTTGGCGTCGAGGGCGAGGAAGTCCCCCTCCTCGACCAGGATCTTCTGCGGCGAGACGTTGGCCAGCTCCTTCCGCAGCGTCGACAAGGTCTGGCGGAGGCTCTGGCGGGCCTGCTCGGGGGCGGTGCTGCTCCACAGCAGGCTGGCCATCTTGTCGCGCGAGACGAGCTGCGACGGCTTGACCCCGAGGAAGGCCAGCATGGCCTGCGATTTCTTCGCGGAGATGGTGACGAGAGCGCCGGACTCGGAGCGAAGACGGAAGTCGCCGAGCAGCTCGAGGTTCAGCACCGCCATAGTTCGGACGCGGATTATGCATTACGAAGCGCGGAGAGCGGAGAGGGTTGAGCGGAGAGGTTCGGAAGAAGACCGTCCGCGCCCTCCCATCCACGGCCATCCGGCGAACGTAGAGAGGCAGCAAGGAGGGTGGAGATGATCCGAGTGACGGCGTTCTACGAGAACCGGCCGGGGAGCCGCTTCGACATGGCCTACTACTGCGACCGGCACACGCCGATGGTCCTGAGGCTGCTGGGGGAGGCGTGCCGCGGCGCGACCATCGACGAGGGGATCGGGAGCGCGGAGCCGGGAGCGCCGGCGCGCTACGTGGCCATGGCCCACTTTCTGTTCGACTCGATCGAGAGCTTCCAGGCCGCGTTCGGGGCGAGCGCGGAGACGATCTTCGCCGACATCCCGAACTACACCGACATCCAGCCGGTGCTGCAGGTCAGCAACGTCAGGATCTGAGGTCAGCGGACGGCGACGGCGGCGGCGTCCTCGCCGAGGAAGGCGCGGATCTCGGCCAGCCGTGCCCCGACGTCGGCCATGCCGAGGTCGATGATGTGGCGGGTGAACGTCGGCTCGAACATGAGCATGGAGATGAAGTCGGGGGACTCCGTCTCCTTGGCCCCGAGGGCCCGCACGACCAGCTTCATCTTCCGCGGCAGGTACTTCTCGTAGTCGCCGGCGAGCTTGCCGAGATCGACCGAGGGGCGGAGCACCAGCAGTTCGATGGG
>JALZHV010000117.1 GCA_030860625.1 Actinomycetota bacterium | reverse complement strand
GACCAGCTGCTCGGGGAGCGCCGCCCGCGGCGGCGGCGCCGGGTCGGCGCGGACCGAGACGGTCTCGGCGACGCTGCGGCTGACCTCGTGCTTGCTGCTGGGGGAGGCGATGACGACGCGCTCGTCGTCGGAGGTCTCGACCTTGCCCTCGAGGCCCGGGTTCAGACCCGCCGCCTTGAGGTAGTGCAGCAGCTCCTCGGCCTCGTTCTCGAAGCGCAGCACGGTGACGTCGGCGCCGACCTCGACGTCGGCCAGGAGCGAGCCCTGCTCGCGGATGCCCTCGACGATCGGGTGGCCGTGCGGGCAGGTGGTGGCGTCGCCGATCGCGGCGCGCATCCGCTCCTCCAGCACCGGGCTCATCGCGTGCTCGATCCGCTCGGCCTCCTCGTGGACCTCGTCCCAGGGGATGCCGAGGACGTCGGTGAGGAAGCGCTCGATCATCCGGTGGCGGCGGACGATGTAGCTGGCGTGCTCGCGCCCCGATTCGGTGAAGCCGAGCGATTTGTCCGGGTTGCGCTCGACGTAGCCGTCGTCGACGAGGCGGCCGATCATCTCGTGCACGGTCGGGGGCGAGAGCTGCATCGCGCGGGCGATGTTGGCCCCCGTCATCGGCAGCCCGGCCTCCTCCAGCCAGAACATGATCTCCAGGTACTCCTGCTCCGCGACGGTCGCGTTCTCAGACGACACAAGCTCTCCTTTAAGGGCGTTCCATCAGCGAGGAGACGACCGCCTCGTAGAAGCCGTCGCCCATGCTGCCTTCCGTGACCGTGACATTGTCCCAATTCGGCAGCGCGGCCCTCAGACCGGGGTCGTGCTCGGGGCCGTTGGCGACGACGAAGAAGCGGCCGACGGAAGCGGCGACCTCCATGTCCTCGATCGAGTCGCCGACGGCGATGCACTCGGCGGGGTCGTAGCCGCGGGCGCGGGCGTGGCCGGCGACAGCCGCGGCCTTGCTGACCTGGCGGGGGACGAGGTGGTAGGCGTGGGTGCGGCCCTCGACGGTCGGCATCGGCCGGCCGATCGCGCCGTTGTCGAGCAGGCGCAGGTCCCCGGAGCCGTGCTCGTGCAGCAAGGCGTTGGCCTCGCCGACGTCGACCTTGCCGCGGAAGAGGTGGGAGAGGACGCGGCCGTGATGCCAGGGCGAGTGGTACTCGAGGCGGCCTTCGAAGTGCTCGAAGAGCATCTTCGGAATGCCGCGCGCCTCGATCTGCTCGTAGATCGTCCCGTCCTCGTTCGGCGCCATCTCGCCGGTCATCAGCGTCGTCTCGCCCTCGATCGCAAACGCGCAGCCGGCCTCGTAGATGTAGGAGGTCTGCCCCATCAGCCGCGCCGCCTCGTGCACCTGCGGCTCGCGGCGGCCGGACATGATCACGACCTCGGCCCCGGCCCGGTGACAGGCCTCGAGCGCCCGCGCCTGCGCCAGGCTGAAGCCGCCCTCCGGGTCGCGGAAGAGCGAGCTGCGGTGGCCCAGGAGGGTCCCGTCGAGATCGGTGTAAACGCAACTGAGAGGCAAAGCGGTTGTTAACCGTAGTGATCGTGAGACGAGTGGGAGCAATTCTGGGCATCGTGCTGGGCGCTTTGGCGCTGGGTCTGACGTCGGCGCCTGCCTGGGCGGCGACCTTGGCACCACCGATGGCTGTCCAGCCCGACGGCAAGATCGTCGTCGCCGGCGAAATCGTCCCCGGGGCGGGTGGGATCGCCAGGCTGAACCCGGACGGGAGTCTCGACACCGGCTTCGGTGAAGAAGGGTTCGTGATCGACCGCCGGCTGCCGAACATCCGGGCGCTCGCCCTCCAACCCGATGGGCGCATCGTCGCCGCCGCTGTCGGCGGCTTCCAGTTGGCTCGCTACCTCCCCGACGGAACCCCGGATCCGAGCTTTGCCGACCCCGACCCATCGCAAGTGCGCTACGCCGCCTATGGCCCGACGGCCCTCGTGGTGCGACCCGATGGCGGAATTGTCCTCGCGGGAGCTGTCGAGGTGGGCGGCGTCTTTACGACCGAAGGCTGGGTCACGCGCTACGACAGCAACGGCGGCTTCGTCGAAACGGTGGGGCGCGTACCCCTGCCGGGTGGGCCCACCACCGCCTCCGGTCTCCACGACCTCCTGGAAGAGCCCGACGGCTCGCTGATCGGGGTCGGCTGGGGCTACGGGTACCAGGACCTGCCCCAGTCATACGGGCGCCCGGACCCGGGGGGCGAAAGGTGGCCGGTGCTGGCGCGGTTCGTTCCCGGTTCGGGGACGGACTACGACCCCGGCTTCGGCAACGGCGCCGGCCTGGTCCGACCGCCTTTTGCTTATCCCTATCGGGAACGGCTCCCGATCTCCCTGAACGCGGTGGCGGCAAGCGGCGACAAGCTGCTCCTCGCCGGGGAGACCGCCGGCACCTTCCTGCTCGCCCGCTTCCACCGCAACGGCGAGCTCGACACCGGCTTCGGCGAAAGGAACGGTTACTCGGCGCCCTTCATCTATGCGCCGGGCGACGAGGTCTCGAAAGGCGCTCTGCGGGAAGCGAGCACCTGGGCGAACGACCTGGTCGCGACGGGGGACGGCGCCGCCGTGCTCGGCGGCGGCACCTCGCAGTGGTCGGAGTGGGCCTACGGAAAAATGACCGGCATGTACTGCACGCAGTGCCCACAGCCGATGCTCGCCCGTTTCGACTCGAGCGGGCACCTCGACCCGAGCTTCGGCAGCAGCGGTCTGCTGCGCCTGTCGAAGCCGGACGGGAGCATCTTCATGGGCGAGGTCGATCAGGTGGTCGCGCTGGCGGATGGCAAGCTCCTCGTCAAGGGACACGCTCCCAACCCCCGGGTTCTGGCCGGTCCCTTCGTGGCCCGGTTGAACCCCGACGGGACCTACGACCGCAGCTTCGGCGAAGACGGGGCGGCGTTCGTCAGGCCTCCCTGCACCGACCAGCCGGACGCGGAGCTGCGCCGCGCCGGTTGCTTCGCGTCGGGGCTGGTGACGCTGCACCTCAAGCGGCTGCGCAAGGGTCGTCCCGCCCTCTTCCTGCGGGTGCGGCCGAGCCTCGCCTCGGCGGGCATCAGCTCGCTGAGGCTGACCTTGCCCAAGCATCTGCGGCTGACCCGAGGCTTCAAGTCCAAGCTGCGGGTGAGTGGGAGCCCTGGATCCAGCCCCATCATTCAGGTCAGCCCGCCCAAGCAGGGGCGCCGCAACACGAACCTGCTCGTCCAAGAACTTGGCAGCGCTCCCCAGGTGCGGGTGCAGCTCCGCCGCGGCAGCCTCAGTGTCCTCGGGAAGCGGAGCCGGCTGAGAAAGCTGCCTTTCAGGGTGAAAGCGACCTTCACCGACTCCCGCTGGGGCACTTACGCCGGCGATCAGACGCTCGTGCGACGGGCGGGCTGACCGCGAGAGGGCAGGCGCCCTGCTTGCGTAAGCTCGGCCGATGAGCAGCTGGAGGCTGGCCGAGCGGACGTTGGACCTGGCGCGGCCGATCGGCGCCGGGATCGTCAACGTCACCGTCGACTCGATGTTCGAGGGCGCTCGCAGCGGCACGCCCGAGCAAGCGGTGGCGGACGGGCTGGCGCTGGCCGAGGTCGGTTTCGAGATGCTCGACGTAGGCGCCGTCGCCGCCAAAGCGGGCCCGCCGGTGCCGCCCGAAGAGGAGGCCGCGGCGCTGGTCCCGGCGGTCGAAGGGCTGGCGGAGAAGGTCGATGTCCCTGTTTCCGCCGACACCTTCTCGGTCGAGGTGGCGCGGCGGGCGCTGGCGGCGGGGGCCGAGGTGGTGAACGACATCTCCGGCGGCTCGGAGGAGATGTTCGAGCTGGTCGCGGAGAGCGGGTGCGGTTACGTGCTGATGCACATCGAGGGGCCGCCGCGGGTCGACCGGCCCTGGCGCGAGTACGACGACGTCGTCGACCACCTGAAGGCTTGGTTCGGGGGGAGAATCGAGGCGGCCCGGGAGCTTGGGGTGGCGGAGGAGCAGATCGCCATCGACCCCGGACTCGACTTCGACCTCAGCCCAGCGCAGGACCTGGAGATCCTGCGGCGTCTCGGCGAGCTGCGCGGGCTCGGGGTGCCCCTCTACGTCTCCCTCTCCCGCAAGGACTTCATCGGCGCCGTCCTCGCCGGCTCCTGGGACGAGCGCCTGCCGGCCCGCGAGCGCGAGTGGGGGACGGTGGCCGCCGTGACCCTCGCCGTCCGCGAGGGCGCCGACATCCTCCGCATCCACGACCGCAGCTCCCTGCAGGCGATGCGTGTCGCCGGCGAGATCTGTCGCTCCAATCAGGTTGACGGGCCGATTTCCCCCCATATAGGCGTATTTGAGGCCCATCAACATGGGGGAGGTGGGGAGTGACGCCGCGCGGGGGGAGCTTGCTCGCGTCGGATTGGGCGATCGCGATCGATCCGGCGCGGCGGGACGGGCGGATCGTCGCTCAGAGCTCCGAAGAGGAGCGGCGCTCGCGGCCGGCGCCTCTGCCGGCGGAGCTCCACCCAGGCTTCGTCGATGCTCTTAGCCGGGTGGGGATCGACTCGCTCTACACCCACCAGCTCGAAGCCTTCGAGGCCGCCGCCGACTCGAACCTGGTGATCACCAGCGGCACCGCCTCGGGCAAGAGCCTCGCCTTCAACCTGCCGGTGCTGAACGGGATCGCGGCGCGGCCGAAAGACCGGGCGCTCTACCTCTACCCGACCAAGGCGCTGGCCCAGGACCAGGCGCGCAAGCTCTCGCGGCTACGGCCGCCGGGGCTGCGCGAGGCGATCTACGACGGCGACACCCCGCGCGAAGAGCGCCCGGCGATCCGCCGCCGCTCCAACCTCGTCCTGACCAACCCGGACATGCTCCACGTGGCGATGCTGCCCAACCACAAGAGCTGGGGGGACTTCCTCGCCAACCTCGAGTGGGTCGTCGTCGACGAGGCGCACACCTACCGCGGTGTCTTCGGCTCCCACGTCGCCAACGTGCTGCGGCGGCTGCGGCGGCTGGCGCGCTTCTACGGCTCCGAGCCGCGCTTCCTGCTCGCCTCGGCGACGATCGCCAACCCGGTCGAGCTGGCCGAGCGGCTGGTCGGCACCTCTTTCGAGCTGGTCGACGACGACGGCGCGCCGCGTGCCGGCCGCGAGATCGCGATGTGGAACCCGCCGCTGATCGACGAGAAGAGCGGCACCCGGCGCTCGGCCCTCTCGGAGGCGGCCGACCTCCTCGCCGAGCTTGTCTCGCAGGGCGTGCGGACGATCTGCTTCCTCAAAAGCCGGCGCGGGATCGAGCTGATCCAGCGCTTCGCCCGCGAAAACCTCGAGCGGCGGGGCAGGCCGGAGCTGGCGAAGCGGATCGCCCCCTACCGCGGCGGCTACACCCCGCAGCAGCGGCGGGAAATCGAGGCGCGACTGGCCGGCGGCGAATTACTGGCGGTTGTCGCCACCGATGCGCTGGAGCTGGGGATCGATGTCGGCGAGCTCGACGCGGCGATCTGCGTCACCTTTCCGGGGACGGTGGCGAGCCTGCGGCAGATGTGGGGGCGGGCGGGACGCCGCCGGCGCGGCCTCGCCGTCTACGTCGCCGGGCAGGACGCGCTCGACCAGTTCTTCTGCCGCCACCCGGACGAGTTCCTCGAGCGGCCGGTCGAGGCGGCGATCCTCGACCACGGCAACGAGCAGATCGCCTCCCGGCACCTGATCGCGGCGGCCTATGAGTTGCCGCTGACCGATGAGGACGAAGAAGTGTTCGGCGAGGGCTGGCA
>JALZHV010000116.1 GCA_030860625.1 Actinomycetota bacterium | reverse complement strand
TCAACCTGACCCAGGTCGCTCCGCACCCGGCCGCGCAACAGGTAAGTTTCCGCGTCGTCCGCGGCGAGGGCGACGGCGCGGTTGAGGTCGATGATGGGGGAGGGCTGAAGCTGGGCGAGGGTCTCGTAGAGGGCGGCGATGCGGATCCAGTTGGTTTCCTCGGGCTGCAGCGCCCGGGCGTGGCAGGCGGCGATCGCGGCTTGGAGGCCGTAGGGGCCGAGCGGCTTCGGCAGCGCTTCGGCTCGCTCCAGCGCCCGCAGGCCGCGGACGATCAGCAGCGGGTCCCAGCGGCCGCGGTCCTGGTCGAGCAGCAGCACCGGCTCGCCGTCTGGGCCGCGGCGGGCGGCGAGGCGCGAGGCCTGGATCTCCAAGAGCGCGATCAGCCCGTGCGCCTCCGGCTCCCGCGGCGCCAGCTCGGCCAGGATCCGGCCCAGGCGCAGCGCCTCCTCGCAGAGGTCGCGGCGGACCCAGTCCTCGCCGGCGCTTGCCGCGTACCCCTCGTTGAAGACGAGGTAGATCACTTCCAGCACCGAGGGCAGCCGCTCCTCCAGCTCCGCCCCCCGCGGCACCTCGAACGGCACCTTCGCCTCGCGCAGGGCCTTTTTCGCCCGCACCAGCCGCTGCGCCACCGTCGACTCGGAAGCGAGGAAGGCGCGGGCGATCTCCGGCGTCGTCAGCCCGCCGAGCAGGCGCAGGGTCAGCGCCACCCGCGCCTCGCGCGAGAGCAGCGGGTGGCAGCAGGTGAAGATCAGCGCCAGCACGTCGTCGCCGATCTCGTCGTCGACCGCCGCCTCGAAGTCGGAGCGCTCCATCGCGAACAGCACCCCGGTCTCGCGGGCGATCTCCTCCTGCTTGCGCTCGTAGGTTTTCTCGCGCCGCATCAGGTCGATCGCCCGGTTCTTCGCGGTGGCCATCAGCCAGGCGCCCGGGTTCTCCGGAACGCCCGCCCGCGGCCACCGCTCCATCGCCGCCACCAGCGCGTCCTGCGCCAGGTCCTCGGCGAAGCCGACGTCCTGCGTCATCCGCGCCAGGCCCGCGATCAGGCGGGCGGACTCGATCCGCCAGACCGCCTCGATCGCGCGCGTGGCGTCGGCCACCGGCTCGCCCTCAGACCGATTCGTTCGCCTGGACCGCTTCCTGGACGTCCTCCGGGAAGTCGTCCAGCTCGGCGACCCGCCGCACTTCGATCGCGCAGCCTCGGGCCGGGCAGCGGCTCGCCCACTCCAGCGCCTCCTCCCGCGAGCGGGCCTGGATCAGCCAGTAGCCGCCGACGACCTCCTTGGCCTCGGCGAAGGGCCCGTCGGTGACCGTCGTCTCGCCCTCGCGGGAGAAGCGGACGGTGCCGCCGTCGCTGGGCGGTCGCAGCCCGTCCAGCGCCAGCAGCATCCCCGCCTTGCGCAGTTCCTCGTTGTAGCGGCTCATCGCTTCCACGCCCTCGGCCGAGGGCTGCCACTCGTCCTCGCTGATCTGGGGGTACATGAACATCATGAAGCGCATCCGATCCTCCTTTGTCGCGGGCGGCCGTTCCGCCCTTCTACCCCGACGACGAACGGGCGCCGCCGAAATCGACACGCGAATAGATTGGTTTGTTGATCCAATAGCGGGGTACGAATAAGCGGTCTTTTGGTCTAAGTGAGAGGAGCTGGTCGATGGTCGGTGGGTTGATTGCGGCCCTGGTGGTGGTCGCTCTGGTGCTGGTGCTGCTGAAGGTGGCAGTCGCCGGAGGAGTCGTCGGCCTGATCGCGATCATCCTGCTCGTCCTCCTGCTGCTGGGCCGGATCTAGCCGGGGCAGCGGCCGAGGCGCCGCAGCTTGCTGCGGTAGACGCGCATCGAGGCGTGCCGCCAGTCGCCGTGGGTCTGGCGGCGCAGGCTCGGCACCAGCTCGCGGTGGAAGGGGGAGCGCAGGCTCTCGGCATGCCCGATCACGTTGCGGATCCTGATCCCGAAGCGGCAGCGCAGCCACCGGGTCAGCCGCAGCGAGGCGCGCAGGGCGCGGCGGTTGCCGAGCACGTCACCGTCGCCGTAGCCGGCGTGCTCGATCCCGATCGCGGTCCAGTTGAGCCCGACGGTGTGGCGACAGCGGGTGCGCAGGTTGACGAGCCGGAAGATCCGCCCCGAGCGGGAGATCACGAAGTGGGAGCAGACGTTCGGGAGCTCGCCCAGCTCGGGGTCGGGGACGTTGCGGGCGAAGGTGTTGTAGACGGCGGCGGCGCTGCCGGTCTGCGCCATGTGCTCGACGATCACCCGCGGCCGCCGCAGCCGCCAGGTCCGTTCCCCGTAGTGGCGCTCTGAGTAGGCGGCCATCTGGCGCTTGCGCTTCGGCCCGAAGGGGATCAGCCAGCCCGTGATCGCCGGCCGCGCCGCCGGTCCGGCCGAACCCGCGGGAGCGGGGCCGGGGGAGAGAAGGAATCCGGCCGAGAGGGTCGCGGCCGCGACGATCGCCGCCGTCAGCGCCAGCTTCATCGGCGCGGACTCTAGTCCCGCCCGAAGAGGCTGACCAGGGCGGGGATCAGCAGCGTCCGCGCCAGCAGCGTGTCGAGCAGGAGCCCGACGCTCATCGCGAAGGCGAGCTCGCGGAAGGACTCGGTCGGGATCAGCGCCACCGCGGCGAAGGAGAGGGCGAGGATCAGGCCCGCGACCATGATCGCCCGCGCCGCCCGCGAGCCGGCGGTGCGGATCGCCGGCCGCAGGTCCTGCCGCTCGGCCTCGCTCCAGATGCGGCTGATCAGGAAGACGTTGTAGTCGGCGCCGAGGGCGAGGAGCAGGATCGCGGTCGCGATCGGGACGAAGAAGGCGAGCTCGCCGTAGCCGAGCAGGTCCTGGAAGACGTAGACGGTGAGCCCGAGCGAGGCGGCTACGACCAGGACGCTGACCCCTACCAGGTAGAGCGGCGCGCTCCAGCTCCGCAGCAGCAGCCAGAGCAGGGCGAGGAGGACGAGCAGCGCCGCCGGCGCCACCCGCGCGAAGGCGCTCCAGGTGTCTTCGTTGAGTTCGTCGGCGATCGTCGTGTCGCCGGTGATCCCCACCTCCGCGGAGGCGAGGTCGTGCTCCGCGAGCAGCGCCGGCAGGTCGTCTTCGAAATCGGAGAGGATCTGCGTGCCTTCGGCGCCGTCGGGATCGGCGCCGAGGACGAGGACGTAGCGCGCCGCGTCGCCGCTCTTCGCCACCAGGACCCCGTAGGAGCGCTCGTTCTCGGGTTCCATCGCCGGCCCGACGACGCCGGCGATCCCGTCCTGTTCTCGCAGCGCCAGCTGCAGCGACGTCAGCTGCTCGGCGCGCTCGCCGATCCCGGGTTCTTCGAGCACCAGCATCGTCGGGCCGAGGACGCCGGGGCCGAGGGTGTCGGTGGCGACGTCGTAGCCCTGCCGGGCATCGGTCGACTCCGGCAGGCCGCGGATGATCGGGTTGCCGATCTCGAGGTTGCGCAGGCCGCTGGCCGCCGCCACCAGGATCAGCAAGCAGAAGATGGAGACGATCGCCGGATGGCGGGCAGCGAACCCGACGACGCGACCCCGTGGCCCCCGCTCCTGCGGATGGACCCCGCCGGTCTCCGGGCTGGGCGAGTTGGGCCAGAGGAGGATCCGCCCGAAGATCGCCAGCATCGCCGGCACGAAGGTGAGGGCGACGGCGGCGCCGACCAGCACCGCGACCGCGAGGCCGGGCCCGAAAGCGGAGAGGAACCGGACCCCGGAGAGGAGCAGGGTGAGGGCGGCGCCGGCGATCATCAACGCCGCGGTGGCGATCACCGGCAAGAGCTCGGTCGTCACCTCCCGCACCGCCTCGCAGGAGCTCGCCCCTTCCTGCAGGTGGCGCCGGTAGTCGGAGGCGAAGAAGACGAGGTAGTCGGTGAGGATCCCGAAGAGCAGGGCGACGATCACCGGGTCGACCTCGCGCGGGATCGAGATCCCGTAGCGCTCGCTCGCCCAGCCGAGCACGTGGTCGGCGACCAGGTAGGCGATTCCGACGGTGCCCAGACCGAGCAGCGGGATTCCCGGCGAGCGGAAGTAGAGGGCGAGGATCAAGACGACGAGGGCGATCGTCGCCAGCTCGACCCAGAGCAGGCGGTCTTCGGCGATGTCCGTTTCCTCCCTGCTGGCGGGGATCGCCCCGGTGACGTGAACGGTGGGGGCCTCGGTGACCCGTTGCAGCCCCGCCGTGAAGCGGTCGATGGTGGCGATTTCTTCGGTCTCGCCGAGGAGGGGATCGACGTAGAGGAAGACGACGAGGGTGGTGCCGAGCTGTTTCGATTCCAGCAGGCCCGGTGCGTCGATCAGCGGCACCGCGCGCAGGTGCACCCTCCCCATCGGCTGCTCGTCGATCGCCGAGATGAAGCTCGCCGCCGCTTTTCCTTGCTCTTCGGAGAAGTCGTCGGGGTCGTGCGCGATCACCATCGTGCGGCTGAGAAGGGGAACCCCGAAGACGTCGATCGCCTTCTCTTCGACCTGGACCGCCTCCGAGTCGCGCGGCAGCAGGCTGCCGAGGTCGCTCGCTTCGGAAGCGAAGATCGAGGGGAGGTGGATCGTGGCCAGGATCGCGCCGGCGATCCAGGCCGGAACGATCAGCCAGCGGAGGGCGACGATGAGGCGGGCGAGGATTCGCACGGCGAGCCATTACCCTCCCGCCCCCCAGTTTCACGCAAAGTGCGCTGGGTACCTAAACGCATCAACGAGCGAAGCAAGGAGGAGGATCCCAGCGCAATGGCCGATATGAACGAGCGCGACGCGAAGCTGGTCCAGTACCTGAGTGAGGCCTACGGGAAGGAGCGCGAACTGGAAGTGTCCCTGCAGGCACACATCGCGATGACCCCCAAAGGGCCGTACCAGAAACGCCTCAAACAGCATCTGAAAGAGACCAAATCCCACGCGAAACAGGTCGAGCGCCGGATCAAGAAACTCGGCGGCGGCGGCCAGACCCTGCAGAGCACGGTCGGCAAACTGACGGCGGCCGCGAAGGGCCCGCTGCACGCGATCCGCGGCGACAGCGAGCAGGAGAAACTGCTGAAGAACGCCAAGACCGAGTACTGGAACGAGCACGAGGAGATCGCCACCTACCTCGCGATCGAGACCCTGGCCGAAAAAGTCAACGACTCCGAGACGGCGAAACTGGCGAAAGGCATCCGCCGCGAGGAGGAAAAAATGGCGGCCTTCCTCCAGGGCCAGGTCAAGCAGCTGACCGGCGCCGTCGTCCGCGAGGACATCCCGGCCGCCCTGCGGCGCGCCGCCGGCTCTTCGTCGCGCAAAGCGAAAAAAGCGACGAAAAGAACCACCAAAAAACCCACCGCCAAAAAAGCCGCCGGCAGGACGAAATCGGCGACGAAATCCACCGCCAAATCCGGTGCCAAAAAAGCCTCCGGCGGGGCGAAAAAAGCCACCCGGAAAGCCAGCGGCGAAAAAGCCGCTTAGCTAGCGGTTACCGATCCCAGCTCCCGCGGCGCCTCGGTCTCCTCCGAGGCGGCCCGGGGGCGGACGGCGAGCACGACGAGGTCGTCCCGCAGCGTTCCGCCGCTGCGGCCGACCGCGTCGGCGCGCAGCCGTTCGGTCATCTCCTCGAGCGAGAGCCCGGCGAGGGACTGCGTCATCTCGGCGAAGGTCTCCGGCCCCTGGTGCTTGGAGATCGGCCCCGCCTCGAGCCAGCCGTCGGTGCAGAGCGCAAGCGTGTCCGCTGCCTCCATCCGGCGCTCGTGACGCTCGACGTTGGCCTCGCGCCAGGCTCCGAGG
>JALZHV010000405.1 GCA_030860625.1 Actinomycetota bacterium | reverse complement strand
GCCTCCTGCAGAGCAGGAGGCGGTACCCCCTACGACGCCACCCGCGGGAGAGGCGGATCAGTCGGAGGCTCAAGCCGTCGAGGAGGACTTCGAGGCGCTGCTGGCTGACGCCCACAAGGAGCGAGACGAGTACCTGGAACTCGCGAAGAGGACCAAAGCCGATTTCGAGAACTTCCGAAAGCGGATGAGCTCGGAGGTTCAAGCCGCGCAGGCTCGCGGGAAAGCTGGGATCGCTCGGGAAGTCATCGATGCGGTCGACAATCTCGAGCGGGCGTTGGAGGCGGCTCAGGGCGATGAGGGGGAGAGTCTTCGGGCCGGGGTCGAGATGGTGCTCGGGGGGCTGCGGGAGACGCTGAGCCGGAATGGGATCGAGGCTGTCGATCCCAAAGGGGAGAAGTTCGATCCGAACCAGCACGAGGCGCTCTCGACGATGCCGGTCGAGGGGACCGAGAGCGGGGTCGTGGTCGAGGTGATGCAGAAGGGCTACCGGCTGGACGAGCAGTTGATCCGGCCCGCCCGGGTGGTCGTGAGCGCGTAGGAGGAAAGTGGCTGACGAGCTCTACAAGACCCTCGGCGTCTCGAAGAAGGCGACCGACGAGGAGATCAAGAAGGCCTACCGGAAGCTCGCCCGGAAGTACCACCCTGACCGCAATCAGGGCGACAAAGCGGCGGAGGAAAAATTCAAGGAGATCTCCGCCGCCTACGACGTCCTCGGCGATCCCGAGAAGCGCAAGGAGTACGACGCGGGTCCCGCCTTCGGCGGGTTCGGCGGCCAGAGCCCCTTCGGCGGCGCCGGGCAGGGCGGCTTCAGCTTCGACATCGGGGACATCTTCGGCTCGGTCTTCAATCGCGGTGGCGGTAGCGGCCGGGCGCAGACCCAGCAGGTTCGCGGCCGCGACCTCGAAGCCGAGGTCTCGCTCAGCTTCGACCAGGCGATCAACGGCGCCCAGATCAGCGTCACGGTCCCGAAGTCGGCCCGCTGCGGCACCTGCCGCGGCAGCGGCGCCAAACCCGGCACCAGCCCCACCACCTGCCCGCGCTGCCAAGGCCGCGGCGTCGAGTCGCAGGGGCAGGGCCTGTTCTCGATCAGCCAGCCCTGCTCGCAGTGCGGCGGCGCCGGCCAGATCGTCGAGGACCCCTGCCCGACCTGCGGCGGCTCCGGCCTCACCCAGCAGACCAAGCGCTACAAGGTCAACGTCCCGGCCGGGGTCAAGGACGGCAGCCGTATCCGGCTCGCCGGCAAGGGCGAGGACGGCCCCCGCGGCGGCCCGCCCGGCGACCTCTACGTGACGACCCGGGTCGCCTCCTCCCCCGTCTTCGAGCGGCTCGACGACGGCAACCTCGAGGTGAAGGTGCCGATCTCGATCCCCGAGGCCTTGCGCGGCGGCACGATCGAAGTGCCGACGCTCGACGGCACGAAGAAGATCAAGGTCGCCCCCGGCACCAAGCACGGCACCGTCCAGCGCCTGCGCGGCGAGGGGCCGGCGAGAGGTCAGGGCAAAGGCGGCGGCCGCGGCGACATCCGCTACCGGCTCGAGATCGCGGTCCCGAACGACCTCAGCGAGGAGCAGCTGAAGGCCGTCGACGAGCTGGCCGAGACGCTGAACGGCGGCGACCCGCGGGCGGAGCTCCTGCGAAAGGCGGTGGGGTGATGGCCACCTACCGGCGCCGGGTAAAAGCGACCTTCAGCGAGGAGCAGGGCGTGTTCATGATCTCGGTCGCCGCCGAACTGGCCGAGATGCACCCGCAGACGCTGCGGATGTACGAGCAGCGGGGGCTGATCGCGCCGAAGCGCTCGCCGAAAAACACCCGCCTCTACTCGCAGCGCGACGTCGAACGGCTGCGGCGGATCCAGCAGATGACCGCCGAAGGGCTGAATCTCGCCGGGGTGGAAACGGTGCTGTCACTGGAAGCCCAGGTGGGGAAGCTGCGGGCCGAAAACGAGCGGCTGCGCAAGCGGCTGGAAGAACTGGAAGGGAAAAGCTGATGCAGGCGGAGAGGTTCACGGTCAAATCCCAGGAAGCGGTGGCGGCGGCGCAGGAGCTGGCGCGCACCCGGCGCAACCCGGAGATCGCCTCCGCCCACCTGCTGCTCGCCCTGCTCGACCAGGCCGAATCGATGGCGGTCCCGG
>JALZHV010000115.1 GCA_030860625.1 Actinomycetota bacterium | reverse complement strand
GTGGTGGAGCACCAGCAGGCCCTCGGGCTCGCCGTCCGCGGCTCGTTCGAGGTGGAGGAGGGGCTCGGCCATGAAGTCGGAGCGGCGCCTAGTTCGCCGAGGCCGCGGCGGTCTTGTTCAGGTAGTCGCGGACGAAATCGTCGAGGTCGCCGTCGAGCACCTTCTGCACATCCCCGACCTCGTGCTCGGTGCGGTGGTCCTTGACCATCGTGTAGGGGTGCAGCACGTAGCTGCGGATCTGCGAGCCCCAGGCGACGTCTTTGACCTCGCCGCGCTGCTTGGCCAGCTCTTCGGAGCGTTTGCGCTCCTCCAGCTCGATCAGCTTCGAGCGCAGGAGCTGCATCGCCACCGCCTTGTTCTGGGTCTGCGAGCGCTCGTTCTGGCACTGGACGACGACGCCGGTCGGGAGGTGGGTGATCCGCACCGCCGAGTCGGTCTTGTTGACGTGCTGGCCGCCGGCGCCCGAAGCGCGGTAGGTGTCGATCCGCAGGTCGCCCTCGTCGACCTCGACCTCGACGGTTTCGTCGACCACCGGCCCCGCTTCGACCTGGGCGAAGCTGGTGTGGCGGCGGGCGGAGGAGTCGAAGGGGGAGATCCGGACCAGGCGGTGGACGCCGCGCTCGGCGGCGAAGAGGCCGTAGGCGTTCTCGCCGCGGGCGATGAAGGTCGCGGACTTGAGGCCCGCCTCCTCCCCCGGCGAGGCCTCGAGCATCTCGACGTCGAAGCCGCGGCGTTCGGCCCAGCGCAGGTACATCCGCAGCAGGATCTCGGCCCAGTCCTGGGAGTCGGTGCCGCCGGCGCCGGCGTGGACGGTGACGACCGCGTCGCCGGCGTCGAACTCGCCGCTGAACAGGCGCGCCTCCTCCAGCTCAGCTAGGCGCCGCTCGACGGAGCCGAGCTGCGCGTCGAGCTCGTCCGCCATCTCCTCGTCTTCGGCCGCCATCTCGGCCAGGTCGTCGAGGTCGGCGACGTCGGACTCCAGCCCTCGGAACATCTCCAGCCGGCGCTGGGCGCGGGCGTGGGCGGCAGAGGTCTTGGCCGCGGTCTCCTGGTCGTCCCAGAACCCGGGCCGGCCCATCTCCTCCTCCAGCCGCGCGGCTTCGCTCTCTAGCCCAGCCGGGTCAAAGGTAGTCCGCGAGCAGGGACAGCTGCTCCCGGACAGCGGCCAAGCGGGGCGCTACGGGCTCTCTTTGCGCGGCGTCGGCCATGCCCACAGGTTACTTGGGCTTCGCGAAGACCAGTTCGGTCCGGCAATCGTCGAACTCGATCGCGGCGCGCGAGACCTGCGAAGCGTTTTCGTAATTCCACAACACGTAGAAGCTGCCGTTGTAGACCTGATCGTCGACCTTGACCTTGGCCGGCTGCGGGCCCGGTTCGCCCCCGATGTTCCTGCCGACGCCCCAGGCCGTGAAGCCGCCGCGGCTGAACTTCTTCAGCGGGTAGCGGCCCAGCACCCGAGCCACGACCGGCTGCTCGGGGCACCCGACCACAACCTCGGTGCGGAGGCGATAGTCGGTCAACAGCACTTTGCCTTTGTGCTTCCCGAACCCCTTCTTCAGCGTGAAGATCACGCGGCCCTCAGAGGCCCACGGGCCGAGCGGCGGCTTCTTGATGCCTGCCGCCTGCGCCAGCGCCGCCAGCGCCAGGGCCGCAACGGCAACTACTGCGATGGTGAATCTGAGCCTGCGCACAGCCGCCACAATAGCCGCGGGCTCAGTCGCCGTCCTGGGAGGCAATGGGTGCGCTGGAAGGGAAGCCGGCTGCACGCAGCGCCTCCGCACGGTCCTCGTAGGGGCGCCAGCTGCGGATCTTGCCGTCGCGCAACTCGAAGGCCCAGGCCATCTCGTCGATACCGGCCTGGCTGCGGTCCTCTTCCCAGTGCCAATGCCGGCGGATCAGCGCCACCGCCCGATCCTCGTCCTCGTAGAGCCGCTCCAGCTCGATCGTCTGCTGCACCCCCCCGGGCGCCCGCGTCGCCCAAACCCGCGCCTCCTCCCGCCCCTTCCGCAACCCGCGACTCGCGTGCAACTCCACCCCCGGGTCGAGCACGGCAACGAACCCATCCAGGTCCCGCTCATTGAACGCCCGAATGAACTCGCGAACCGGATCGGGGCTCAAGGGATCAGGCTGCGGGCTCTACGCGCCGTGGCACTTCTTGTACTTCTTGCCAGACCCACACCAGCACGGGTCGTTGCGGCCGATGTTCTCGTGCTCGTCGTTGACGACGGTCTCGACCACCTCGCCGTTGCCGTTGCCGGCGCCGTCTACCTGGGGGGCGGCGACGCCCGCGGCGGCAGCGCCGCCGGTGGCCGCGACCTGCTGCAGCGCCGAGGGCTGGTTCTCCATCGTCCCGCCGGAGTAGTTCAGGTTCGCCGCGCCCGCCCCTTCGGTCGCCGGCACGGCGGCGCCGACTTCCTCGGGCTGGACCTGGATTTCGGCGCGGAAGACCAGTTTCGAGAACTCGTCCCAGATCGAGTGCATCAGCTCCTCGAACATCGAGTAGCCCTCGTTTTTGTAGGCGACCAGCGGGTCGATCTGAGCGAAGCCGCGGAGGTGGATGCCTTCGCGCAGGTAGTCCATGTCGAAGAGGTGTTCGCGCCAGCGGTTGTCGATCACCTGCAGCAGGATCGAGCGCTCGAGGAAGCGCATCACGTCCTCGCCGAGCTGCTCCTCGCGCTCGTCGTAGGCGCTCATCGCGTCGTCGTCGAGCGCGTCCTTCAGCTTCTCGCGGTCGACCGACTCCGGCGAGAGGCTGGCGACCTCGATCCCGACCGGCCAGATCTGGCGCAGCTGCGTCTCCAGCTCCTCCAGGTCCCATTCCTCGAGCAGCTCCCCGGCCGTGTACTCGTCGACCAGCCGCTCGATCACGCCCTCGAGTTCGTCGCGGGAGATCTCCGACATGTCGCGGCCTTCGAGGATTTCGCGGCGGTATTTGTAGACCACGCGCCGCTGCTCGTTCATCACGTCGTCGTACTCGAGGACGCGTTTGCGCAGCAGGAAGTTCTGCTCCTCGACCTTCTTCTGGGCGTTCTCGACGGTTTTCGTCAGCATCTTCGCTTCCAGCGGGACTTCCTCGCCGTCCTCGCCCATCGGCCCGAGTTTGTCGAGGATTTTGTAGATGCGGTCGCCGGCGAAGAGACGGATCACGTCATCTTCGGCGGAGAGGAAGAAGCGTGACTCGCCGGGGTCGCCCTGGCGGCCGGAGCGGCCGCGCAGCTGGTTGTCGATGCGGCGGGACTCGTGGCGCTCGGTACCGCAGATGTAGAGCCCGCCGAGCTCGCGGACTTCCTCGGCCTCGGCCTTGCACCGCGGCTCGAGCTCGGCCGTCTTCTCAGCCAGCGCCTCCTCGTACTCCTCGCTCTCCGGCGTGATCCCCTGCTTTTTCAGCTCCGCGATCGCGAGGTGCTCGGGGTCGCCGCCGAGCTTGATGTCGACGCCGCGGCCGGCCATGTTGGTGGCGATCATCACCGCGCCCTTGCGGCCGGCCTGGGCGATCAGCTCGCCCTCTCGTTCGGCGTGCTCGGGCTTCGCGTTCAGTACCGCGTGTTTGATCCCCTGCCGTTTGAGCGCGTCGGAGATCATCTCCGAGACCTCGACCGAGACGGTGCCGACGAGGACCGGCTGGCCCTTCTCGTGGCGGGCGACGATTTCGTTCAGGACCGCCTGCCACTTGCCGTCTTTGGTTTTGAAGATCTGGTCGTTCTGGTCGAGCCGGACCATCGGCTGGTTGGTCGGGATCTCGACCACCGGCATTTTGTAGATCTTCATGAACTCGGTCGCCTCGGTCAGGGCGGTGCCGGTCATGCCCGAGAGCTTGTCGTAGAGGCGGAAGTAGTTCTGCAGGGTGATCGTCGCCAGGGTCTGGTTCTCCTCGCGGATCTGCACGCCCTCCTTGGCCTCGACCGCCTGGTGCAGGCCCTCCGACCAGCGCCGCCCCTCGAGGATGCGACCGGTGAACTCGTCGATGATCATCACTTCGCCGTCGATCACCGCGTAGTCGTCGTCCTTCCTGTAGAGCGACTCCGCCTTCAGCGCCTGGACGAGGTGGTTGACGAGGCTGCCGTGCTCGCCGAGGTAGAGGTTGTCGATGCCGAGGAACTCCTCGGCTTTCTTCACCCCCTGCTCGGTCGGCGCCACGGTCTTGTGCTTCTCGTCGTACTCGTAGTCGTAGTCGGCCTCGGAAGTGTCTTTCGATTCGCCGAGCGATTTCAGTTTCTGTTTCGCCGCCACCCCGACCATCTGCTTGGCGAGGCGGGCGAAGGTGTAATAGGTCTGCGCCGCCTGTTCGGGCGCGCCGGAGATGATCAACGGCGTCCGCGCCTCGTCGATGAGGATGTTGTCGACCTCGTCGACGATCGCGAAGTTGTGATCGCGCTGCACGCATTCCTCGAGCGAGTTCGCCATGTTGTCGCGCAGGTAGTCGAAGCCGAACTCGGAGTTGGTCCCGTAGGTGACGTCCATCGCGTATTTGCGCTGGCGGGCGGCGTGGTCGTCGAAGTCCTGGAGGGCGGCGACGGTGACGCCGAGCGCGTCGTAGATCGGTTTCATCCATTCCGAGTCGCGGCGGGCGAGGTAGTCGTTGACGGTGACGACGTGGACGCTCTTGCCGGCGAGCGTGTTGAGGAACACGGCCAGGGTCCCGGTCAGGGTCTTCCCCTCGCCGGTTTTCATCTCGGCGATCGACCCGTCGTGGAGGACCATGCCGCCGATCATCTGCACGTCGTAGTGGCGCTGGCCGGTGCTCCGGCGCGAGGCCTCGCGGGTCAGCGCGAACGCCTCCGGAAGCAGGTCGTCGAGTGACTCGCCGTTGCGCGCGCGCTCGCGCAGCGAGTCCGCCTCCTGGCGGATCTCGTCGTCGGAGAGGATTTCCATCTCCGGCTCGAAGCGGTTGATCGCGTCCACGCGCTTCTGGTAGGCCTTGAACTTCCGCCCCTCCCCCGCGCGCAGCGCCTTCGTTACCAGGTCCATCGCCGGCATTGCTCAAGAGTAGCGGTGCTGCCTAAATTGCCCCTTGCTCCCCGCCGCCGAGGGGTCTACGATCGTGCCAGAACCCACAAGGAGGCAGCTCATGCGGATAGAGATTCGGGGCCGGAACGTCGAGATGACGGATGACCTGCGTGAGATGGCGCGAAAGCGCTTCCAGCGGCTGGGACGACAGGTCTCGCCGGTCGCGACCTTGGAGGTGGTGCTCTCGGAGGAGCGCAACCCCTCGATCGCCGACAGCCAGGTGGCGGAGGCGACTCTGCGCCTGAAAGGAACGACGCTGCATGCTCGGGAGTGCGCTCCCGACATGGGGCACGCGGTGCATGAGCTTGCCGCGGACATGAGCAGGCAGGTGAAGAAACACAGAGAGCTGCGTCGCAAGCGCCGCCGTACGCGACGGCTTGTAGACCAGATGCGAGGACGCCCGGCCGAGGCACGGCCGTAGGGCCGCGAAAGGCGATCTAGAGGCGCCGGGCAAACGTCACCGCAACCACCCGGGACGCCCCCGCGGCCCGCAGCGCGCCAGCGCAGGCCGTGAGGGTGGCCCCGGTGGTCAATACGTCGTCGACGAGAAGGGCGCTGCGCGGAGCGGCGCCGGTGGAGTGGATGCGCGGCGGATGCCCCACCCGTTCCGCTCGCCGGCGGCCCACCTGCCTGCCCCTCCCCCGCCGCTCCAGGCAGCAGGACAGGGGCGCTTCCAGCCGCGCCGCCAGAGCCGCGGCCAGCTCCCCCGCCGGATCGAAGCCC
>JALZHV010000404.1 GCA_030860625.1 Actinomycetota bacterium | reverse complement strand
CGCTCCGATCCTTGGCGCGGCGGGGCAACTCCGGGGAAGAAGCCGTGTTCCGACGAGCGCATGCGGGGAAAGGCAGCACAACTCGTCCTAGGCGTCGCGGCGGCGATCATGGCCGTGGCGGTCGCGTTCTCGCCGGCCACGCAGGCCGCGACGCGCATCGTCGCGCAGAAGGGCGTCCACGAGATCGTCTCCCTGCCGCCGTCGGGAGGCTCGCCGCAGACGTTGTTCCGGCTCGAGGAGGGAGCGGTGTTGAGCGTCGGGGCTTCGCGCGACGGGCGGCGGATCGCTTTCGCCACCCGTTCGTGGAAGCGGGAGGACGGCAAGCGCACCTGGATCGATCGCATCTGGACGATGGACGGGCGCGGCGGCAACGCCCGGGTTGTCAAGACCTTCACTGCCACCGGCAGAGATCGCGGCCCGAAGCCGGTGGCGGCGATCTCGATGTCGCCCGACGGGAGACGGATCCTGATCACCAAGCGGCATGGCCTCGTCTTCCTGATGGGGGCCGAGGGGTCGACGCTCCGCCCGGTCTCGGTCCCCGGCTACAGCTTCGGCATTCCCCTCCACACCAACTATTCAGGCCCTGAGTTCACCCCCGACGGGCGTCACATCATCGACGTCTTCCACTCGACCGGGGACCGCGAAGATCGCATCCGCGGGATAGGGACGGTGCCCCTGCGCGGCGGCCGTGTGCACTTCCTCAGGTCGGGCCCTGTGGGCACTCGCCTCGGGTCCGGGAGCGCGCCGACCATCTCCCGGGACGGTCGCTTCATCGCCTTCGCGATAACCCGCCACCGCGGCGGCGAATTCGGAACCGAGATCTTGCTGATGCGCCGGGACGGCAGCGGCGAACGGTCCCTGAAGGAGTCCCGCCTGCGCAGCTGGATAGTCGTCAACCCCTCCTTCTCCCCCTCCGGCAAGGCGCTTGCGTTTGCGGCGACGAAGACGAGCAAGGGCGGGATCTACATCGGCCAGCACCCCTCGTTGATCCTCACCATCCGCCGGGACGGGACCAACCGGCGGGTCGCCCAGAGCGGAAAGGCCCAAACCTTCAGGGCCAATCCGCTCTGGACGCCTGCGCCGTTCTAGGTGCGGGCCTGCTCTTTGACTTCCTGCGCGCCTTCTTTGGCGCTGTCTTTGAGCTCTTCAGCCTGTTCCTGGCTTGCCTCTTTGGCGGTGTCCATCGCCTGCTGACCGGCTTCTTTGGCGGCTTCGACCGCCTGGCCGCCGGCCTCTTTGGCCCCTTCGACCGCCTGCTCGGCGACCTGCGTGGCGACCTCGCGGCCGCGGTCGAGCGCCTCGGTGGCGGTTTCCGCGGCCGTTTCCTTCACCTGGTCGGCGAGCGGGCCGACCCGTTCGTCCTCGATCTTCGAGCTCGGCAGCATCATGCCGACGAGGAAGCCGGCGGCGAGGCCGCCGACCGCGAGGCCGAGCGGGTTTTCCTGGGCCACGCCCACGGCCTGCTGGGCGCCCTCTTTGACCTGCTGGCCGTCGGGCGTCGCTTCGCCGACTTTGCCGGTGACTTTGTCGGTCGTGCCCTGGACCTGCTCGATCAGACGGTCCCGCTTGTCGGAGATCGACTCTTTGACCCGGGTTTTGACGTCGGTCTTGTAGGCGAGGGCATCCACGGTGTCACCCATTTCGGCTCTCGTCTCCTCTATCTCCTGGCGGATTTGGCTTGGCTCTTGGCCCATTGCACGTCCTCCTTCACGGTTTCGACGGTCTGCTCGGGGGCGGGCGGCATCCCCTCTTTCATTCGGTCCCTCCCCTTCATCGCCAGGACGGCGGCAATCGCGCCGTAGATGAGCGTGACGATGAAGGCGGCGATCCAGAACTCCATCGCCTCGTTCAGCAAGGAGAGGATGAAGGCCGTCAGCGTGCCCAACGCCAACAGACCGACTATCGCGGCGGCACCCAGCATGCCGGCGCTCTGGCCGGCCACCTTGCCCTTTTCCGAGAGCTCGGCTTTGGCCAGCTCGATCTCTTTGCGGACGAGCGTGGTGGTCTGCTCGGAGAGCTGCCTGACGAGGTCTCCGGTCGACTGCGACCGGAGCTCGTTGCTTTCTCCGTTCAGCGCGCTCATCGTGCCGGGGAGGGAGTGGCCGGAGCCGAGTTCTGGGCGGGGATTCCGG
>JALZHV010000114.1 GCA_030860625.1 Actinomycetota bacterium | reverse complement strand
TCGGCGGCGAGCGCGGCGCGGGCGCGGCGGCCCCGCACCTCAATCCGCTCGATCGGCGTCTCGCAGAGCACCTCGCCGCCGCAGTCGCGCAGCCGCTCGACCAGCGCCCGGGTGATTTCCCCGGCGCCGCCTTCGGGCACCGGGTAGCCGTGCTGCTGCCCGAGGCCGCAGAGGACCCAGCCGAACATCCCCCCGCCGGCGCTGTCGGGAGTGAGGTCCGCGTGGAGCGCGTTGCCGGTAAGCAGCCAGCCGGCCCCCTCGCCCGCGAACTCCTCCTCCATCATCCGCCGCGCCGGCAGCAGCGAGAAGCGGGCGAAGTCGGTGAGGCCGTGGGGGCCGAGGGCGCTCAGCATCCCGGCCGCGGGGCGGATCGGCGGCAGCGGCGTCAGCATCGCCCCGACCAGGTGCGGGCCGGCACGGCGCCAGAGGTCGAAGAGGCGCCGCCAGTTATCGCCGTCGCCGGGGGCGAAGGAGTCGAGCGAGGCACAGGTCTCGTCGAGGTCCATCGAGAGCAGCGCGCAGCGCCCGTCGGGATGGGGGTGGGCGACGACGCCTCTGCTGCTCAGCCAGTTGACCCCGTAGCGCTCGAGCTCCAGCGGCGCGATGTGGCGGGAGGCGAGGGTGAGGGGGTAGAAGGCGCTGTAGAGGTCGTGGACGAAGCCCGGCTCGGTCACTTCGCCGCTGCGCACGGCGCCGCCCGGTTCGGGCTGCTCCTCGCAGACGACCACCTTCCAGCCGTGGTCGGCGAGGTGGTTGGCGGCGATCAGGCCATTGGGTCCGGCGCCGATGACGACGGCGTCTGCATGCATCAACCCCGTCCGATTACCCGCAGCATCCCGTCCCAAGCGCCGAGCGCTTTGACGGCGACGCTGGGGCGCCCGCCGAAGCCGCCGTCGGTCTCGCCGCCGCCCTTGCCATTGTGCAGCGCTCCCTCGCCAGCGGGGCGGTCGCCGGCGGTGTGCTCGAGCCGCGCCAGCGCCTGCATCGCCCGCTTGGCGACGGCGCCGAAGTGGGTGTAGAAGAAGATCTGGCCGCGGGCGAAGCCGCCGGCGGTCGTCTCATCGCGCGGGTGGCGGATCACGCTCAGGACCGCTTCGGCGACCGACTCCGGCGAGTAGACGGCGGGCTGGGGAGGTTCGGGCGGCAGCAGGCCGGTCTGGCTCTCGAGTTTGTCCCAGAGCGGGGTGTCGACGGCGCCCGGGTTGAGCAGCGACAGCGTCACCGAGGAGCCGCTCTCCTCGAGCTCGATCCGGACCGTGTCGAGGAAGCCGACGAGGCCGTGCTTGGAGGTGGTGTAGGCGGACATGCCCGGCAGCGGCATCCGCGCCGCGATCGAGCCGATGGCGACGATCGCCCCACGTGAGCGCTCCAGGTGGGGAAGCGCGGCGCGGATCGTGTTGACGGTGCCGCCGAGCACGGTGTCGACCGTCGCCTCGAAGTCCTCCGGCTCGGTCTCGGTGAAGCGGCCGAAGGCGATCGCGGCGGCGGAGGTGATGAGGACGTCGATGCCGCCCAGCTCCGCCGCGGCCTCCTCGACGGCGGCGCTCAGGGCTTCGCGGTCGGTGACGTCGGCGGTCACGGTGACCGCCTCGGCGCCCAGTTCGGCGAGCTTGCGCTTGGCGGCGGCGAGCCCGAGCTCGTTGCGGGCCAGCAGCGCCACCTCGGCGCCCTCCTGCACCAGCGCTTCGGCGACGGCGAGGCCGATGCCGCTGCTGCCGCCGGTGATCAGGACGCGCTGGTTGGCGAGCTCGCGCTCGACGATCGGGTCGCCCTCCGGCGTCCCCTCGACCAGCTTCTTCAAGCGCGTCAGCGCCTCCGCGTTCCGGAGCCGCAGGGCGGTATCGGCGACGGGGTTGTCGACGACGAGCGCGGTGAGGCGGTCGCCGGCGCGCTCCTGCATCCGCACCTCGGTGCCGCCGGCGCTCTCGCGCAGGTCGAGCTCGATCGTCGCCGTCCCCAGCGGCCGTGCCTTCGCCTTCAGCACCAGCCGCTTGGGCGGGTCGACCTCGAGCACCTCGCTGTGGTCGCGGATGTTGATCGGCCCCGGCCCGACCTTGTGGTGGAAGCGGGAGCCGACCTGGGGGAACTCCTCGTCGTAGTCGCGGATCTTGTCCGCCCCGACCACCCATTCCGGGTAGCGCTCGGGATCGGAGAGGACGGCGAAGACCTCCTCCGGCGCGGCGTGGATGTGGACCCGGTTACGCGCCATCGCCGTCCTCCGCCAGCGCCATCACACCGTCCTCGGCGCCGTCGCCGTCGCGGAAGAAGTCCCAGAGCTCGACCCGGTTGCCGGCGGGGTCGGAGAAGTAGACGGAGCGGTCGCCGCCGTCGTGCTCGACCGGTCCCTGCACCTCGACACCCCGCCCGCGCAGGTTCGCGATCAGCGACTCGAGCCCGTCGCGGTCGACCGAGAGCGCGAAGTGGACGTGGCGGCCGCCGCGGTCGGAGAACTCCTTCTCCCCGGGGGGCCAGATCCCGAGCCGGCAGCGCTCGCCCGCCGCCAACCAGACCCGGTCCTCTTCTTCGAGCAGCAGACCGAGACCCAGCTCGCGGTAGAAGGACTGGAGGCGAGGAACATCGTCGGTCTCGAGGACCAACTCGCAGATACCGCTGAAACTCATCTGTTCGTGGATTCCCGTTTTCTCACTGTTTACGCAGATCGCGATCGGCTACCGGTGGAGAAAGCCCATCAACGAGGAGGCAGAAATGTCTACGGTCGAGGAGTCGATTGAGATCAACGCGCCCTTGCGCGCCGTCTACAACCAGTGGACGCAGTTCGAGGAGTTCCCCCAGTTCATGGACGGGGTCGAAGAGGTCCGCCAGCTTGACGACACCCACCTGCACTGGGTCGCGGAGTTCGGCGGCTCGCGCCACGAGTGGGACGCGGAGATCACCGAGCAGAAGCCCGACGAGCGCGTCGCCTGGCGCAACACCGACGGCAAGGACAACGCCGGCGTCGTCACCTTCCACCGCATCGACGAGGACACCACCCGGATCATGGTCCAGATGGACTTCGTCCCGGAGGGGATCAAGGAGAAGATCGGGGACGCGCTCGGCGCCGCCGACCGGCGGGTCAAGGGCGACCTCGGGCGCTTCAAGGAGCTGGTCGAGGCAAACGGCGCCAGCGGCGGCTGGCGCGGCGAAGTGAAACGCCCCGACGAGGTCTAGGGGCGCGGCGCGTAGCGCTTGTGCAGCATCAGGGCGTTGCCGGCGGGGTCTGAGAAGAAGGCCATGTGGCAGACCCCGCTGTCCATCGTCTCGCCGTGGAACTCGATGCCTTTGCCTTCGAGTTCCCGGCGGGCCGATTCGACGTCGTCGACGTGAAGGGCGAGCGGGTGGCCGCGGGGCGTGAACTCCCGTCCGATCGCCGAGGCTTCCATCACCTGCAGGGTCAGGCTGCCGGTCTCGAACTCGCCACCGGGGACTTTGCCGTAGTCGAGGCGCGCGAGCCCGAGCAGGTCCCCGTAGAAGCGGGTCGCCGCCTCGTAGTCGTCGACGAAGACGGTGAGGAAGTCGACGCCCTCGACCTTCACAAGGCGCCCCCGGCGGCGCGGGCGATGTAGACCGCCTTCATGTGCGCGGCCTCGTCGAGCGGCTGGTGGGGGATGGTGTCGAAGTGGTGCCCGTACACGTCCAGGCACTCTAGCCCGGCCCGCTCCAGCGCCGCCAGCACCTCGGCTTCGGGGAAGTGGCGCTCGCGGTGCAGCTCCGGCGGGATCGGCGGCGCGGCCGACCCGTCCAGCGGCTCGACCTCGAAGCTGGCCTCGGCGATCGAGCTCGGTTCGAAGTCGGGCCCGGTCCGGCCGCTCCAGATCAGCCGCCTGCCGTCGCGCTCGACCACGACCTCTTCGCCGAAGAAGGTGCGGTAGGTGAGCAGCGTGTTGAGGTCGAACATCAGCAGCCCTTCCGGGCCGAGGTTGCGGCGCAGGCCGTTCAGCGCCGCTTCCAGTTCCTCGATGCCGAGCAGGTAGTTGACGGCGTCGTCGAGGCACCAGACGAGGTCGAAGGAGCCGAAGACCGGCAGCTCCCGCATGTCGGCGACGGCGAGCTCGACCTCGTCGCCGACCTTCGCCCGGGCGATCTCGACCATCGCCGCCGAGAGGTCGCAGGCGGTCACCTGCCAGCCACGCTCCAGCATCGGCAGGAAGCTCTTGCCGGTCCCGCAGCCGACGTCGAGCAGGCGGTTGCCGGGGATGCCGTGCTTTTCGAGCAGCGGCAGCAGGGCGCCGAGCCACAGCTCGTAGTCGTGGTGGGCGGTGAAGTCGTCGTAGACGGGCGCGATCGCCTCGTAGGCGATCTCCGCGTCCTTCGGTCGATTCTCCCCCGCTGCCTTGGCCACGGCAAAAAGACCGCCGCAGGAGCGGAAAAGTTCCGCTGGCGGGTTGTGTAATTCGGTGTAGGTTCGTCTAATCAGCACTCCGATAGGGCATCGCCGCGGGAACGACGATGGCTGGGAGTGGGGTGAGGCACAGAGAGTCTGTCTTCGAATGGCCTATCGCTACGCGAGCAATCCGAGCGAGGCCGAGGACATAGCTCAGGACGCCTTGCTCCGGGCCTGGCGTCGGCGCTCGACCCTGCGCGATTCCGAACGCCGCAACCAGTGGCTGGCGACGATCGTCCGTAATGAGGCCTTCCGCCAGCACGCCCGGGTGCGACCAGATCCGACATCGACGATCGAGGCGCGGGAGGGGGCCGAGGACGAGCGGGTGCTGGCGGCGGTGGAGCTGGCCGACCTCCACGCGGCCCTGCGGCTGCTCGGCGAGCGCGACCGCCGGCTGCTGGAGATGCGCTACCAGGAGGACCTGACCCAGGCGATGATCGCCCGCCGCCTCGGCATCCCCGAAGGGACCGTGAAGGTGCGGCTGCACCGGGCGCGGGACAAGCTGCGCCGCGCCTACGTCCTGCAGTAGGCCTGTACCGGCGGGCGAGCGCGGCGGGGCGAACTTCGGACCGCTGTACAACGACGATCGGGGCCGCCGCGAGGACCATCTCCCTATGGAGACGGCAGCGCGGCAGATCGTCGCCTTCGGAGGCGGCGGCTTCTCGATGGAGTCGGGCAACCCGCTCCTCGACGACTACGTGCTCGGGCTGACCGGGGCCGAGTGGCCGCGGGTCTGCTTCCTGCCCCAGGCCAGCGGCGATGCCGACCACTACATCGTCCGCTTCTACCGCGCCTTCTCCGCCCACCGCTGCGAGCCCACCCACGTCTCGCTCTTCCGCCGCGAGCAGGGGCCCGCCGACCTGCGCCGCCACCTCCTCTCCCAGGACCTGATCTACGTCGGCGGCGGCAGCGTCCTCAGCCTGCTCGGGGTCTGGCGGGCGCACGGGATCGACTCGATCCTGCGCGAGGCGTGGGAATCGGGCGTGATCCTCTGCGGCCTCTCGGCGGGCTCGCTCTGCTGGTTCGCCGAGGCGGTGACCGGCTTCCACGGGGCGCCGAGGCGGCTGCGGGGGCTGGGGCTGCTGCCGTTCAGCAACTGCGTCCACTACGAGCGCGGCTCCGCGCGCGGCGAGGCCTACCACCGCTTCCTGCGCGAAGGGATGCGCGCCGGTTACGCCGCCGAGGACGGCGCCGCGCTCCACTTCCGCGGCGAGGAGCTGAGCCGGGTGGTCGCCTCGCGGCCGCAGGCGCGCGGGTACCGGCTCGACACGGCCGGCAGCCGGGTGGTCGAGATGCGGATCGCGACCACCTACCTCGGTGACCGCGACGTCGCCCTCGCGCCGCCGCTGCC
>JALZHV010000113.1 GCA_030860625.1 Actinomycetota bacterium | reverse complement strand
TCGTGGAGGAGCCTGCCGCGGTAGCCTGAGTGCTCGACAACGTGTCTGCCCGAGACCCCCGGCAGCCGAACGGCGGAAGTCCGGGGCAGGCGGAGCCGCGAAGACCGCTCGGTCCGTTCGTGAGCCCGCCTGAGTGCGGGCTGACTTGTCTTGAATGTGAGACGTGATGTCGAACTTCGAAATCAGACCGCGGGGCGGGATGCCCCGCGGAGGTAGAAACCGAACGTTCGCCGGCTGGATCCCCTTCGGCGGCGGCCGCCGCCGCTGCATCGGCGCCAGCTTCGCGATGCTCGAGATGAAAGTAGTCCTCCGCACCCTCCTCTCCACCTGCGAGCTCCACGACTGCGGCGAAGGCGTCGAGGTCGCCCAGCGCCGCAACATCACCGTCTGCCCGGCGCAAGGCGCCCGGGTGGTGCTCGGCGAGCGCGAGCGGATGGCGGTCAGCTGAGCCGGCAGAGGTAGACGACCTGGGTGTGGCTCTCCTCGTCGAGGGCCGTGCCGAGCTCGTTGAAGACCTCTACGCACCGCAGCCCCGACGCCTCGATCGCCGCCCTCACCTCGTCTTCGGGGAAGTGGCGGAAACGGTGGACGTGGGCCGTGCCGGCCTCGCCGACGGCCTCGAAACGCGCCTCTCCGATCGTCCCCGGCGCCACCTCCTCGACCGGCTCCAGGCCCCGCCAGGTGAACTTCCTCTCCCCCTTTTCCACGACCCCCTCTTCGCCGACGAAGGAGCGCACGCTGGCCAGCGAGGCGAGGTCCAGGAGCACGATCCCCTCCGGCGCGAGGTTGCGGCGCATGCCCTCCAGCGTCGCTTCCATCTCCTCGACGCCGCCCAGGTAGTTGATCGCGTCGTTGACCGTCCAGATCAGGTCGAACTCGCCCAGGTCGGGCAGCTCTCGCATATCGGCGACCAGGAGGCGGGCGCGGTCGCCGACCTTGGCCCGGGCGACCTCGACCATCGCCGGGGAGATGTCGCAGCCGGTGACCTCGAAGCCGCGGTCGAGCATCGGCAGGAAGCTGAGTCCGGTGCCGCAGGCGACGTCGAGCAGTCGCCTGCCCCGCAGACCCGCCGCTTCCGCCTTGGCCAGGAGCTGCCGCGTCCAGCGCTCGTACAGGTAGCCCTGAGCGCTGGTGAACTCGTCGTAGAAAGAGGCGAGGGTCTCGTAGGCGTCGCGCGCCGGGTCGCGGCTTACGCGACCGGGTCGCTCACTCTCCCGCTTTGGCTTGCTCTGCTCCAATCCGAAATACCTCCGCCAGTGCCAGGACGTGTGAGCATTCAACACCGAGCCCCTCGGCGATACGTTCCAACGTGTCGAACCGGGGTTTCCTCCTGCCCTTCTCCAAGGGAGGGATCGCCGTAGGGTGAAGCCCGCAGTTAAACGCGAGCTCTTCCTGGCTCAAGCCCATGGTTTCCCGGACAAACTTGATGGCTTGCCCGAGGAAAAGGCTTTGAATTCTTAGAGGTGGCATCAAGCTCGGCAAGTGGATCACCTGCAGGCTCATTTGCCCATAGAGTTAACGTCAGGTCCGGCAAATCCCCTGCATTTGCCAGCCTCGCGTAAGCGACATCAGTCGATAACGCGCCCGATCAAGACGCTGCGCGTTACGCCGTTTCGCACCCGAAAGACAGTGACCCGCTTGCCGATGGTCGCCACGCCACCCCCGGCAACGATCGAGCAGACATGCCTGTAGCAGGAGAGGTTCGGGAACTTCCGCTCGAGCCTGCGCTTTCTCGTACCCACGCCGATGCCGGACGCGGTCCGAATCGAGCGACGGGTCGTCTTCATGCCGAGGATCGTGCCGCCGTAGGAGGTGAAGGCCAACTTGCCGTAGATGTCGATCCGCACAGAGCCGGTGATCTCGTTGCGTTCGTTCCTGACGGCTTTCGGCGGTCCAAGGATCTGATGAAGTCGGGTGACACTGTCGCCAAGCGCCACCCCGGCCATCGAGTGGTTCAGCACCATCCGGTGCGTGGCGGCGGGAGTGGAGCTCGCTGCTACGAGTGCGAAAAGCAGAGCGATCAGCGTTACCGCCGACATACGCGTGGAGAGCCTCCTCATCGGATCCGCTCCAGCGTTCCCGTGCTCACCGACACTTCGGTCGTCTCGCGATACATCAGGCCGCCAGAGGAGTCGGGCCTCAATTGGACTTCGCTGTAGTCGATGCATTCATCGACGTTCCGCTCCTGGGCGCTGAACCGGTACCACCCTTCCGACGCACCCTCGTAGGTGAGCGGGCCGTGGCAGGTCGTGCTCCCCTGTTGGGCTTCCGAGTAGCCGACGACCGAGCCGAGGGTGAGTGAGTCGATCTCGATCGTCTGGTGGAAGGGGTCCGACTCGCCGCTGTCGTACCGGATCACGGCTTCGCCTTTCCAGAGCCCGGCAAGCGGTTCTTCGGCGTTCACCGCGATGCCGGGGTCAACCGGCGTGGGAGGGGGAATCTTTTCCCTGCCAGAGCCAGCGGGCTGCTTGCTCGAGTCCTTCAGCTGGCGTTCCAGCTCTTCGATCTTCGCGCTCTGCCTCGCGTCCCGAGCCGCATCTTCCCGCGCGGCCCGCAGTTCCTCCTGCTTCGCGAGCCGCTCGGCGCCGTCTTCCCCGGACCCGCCACAGCCGAACAGAGCAAGCCCCGCCGCCAGGATGCCGAGTGCCAGAGCCGCACGGCTCAAGGTCATCTTCCCTTGCGGTCTCCTCACAGAGCGTGACCTTATAACTCAGATCAGAAAGAGGTAATCAGGGAAGGACTGGCTGGTCACACTCGCCGAGCCCCTCACCTAGAAACTCACACGACCCAACCCACGGGAACCAGCAGCGCGCGGCCGGCGAAGCCCACCGTGCGGTCGTTCATCTCCTCGTACTCGTGCTGGAGGGGCGGCAGCTCGCGCAGCTTCCAGAGGACCTTGGCGCGGGTCCAGGCGGCGGCGCGGGCGGCCTCGACGTTCCAGACGGCGACGACGTCGTCGACCGGGCTGAAGACGTGGTCGAGCTCTTTGAGCAGGCCGGTCATCATCCACTTCTTCATCTGCTTCTCGACGGTGGCGATCATCGCGTTGACCGAGTTGTAGTCCTGGTGCTGGGGGCTGTCGTCGCGGAGGTCGCAGCCCATCTCGGCGCAGGTTTCGCAGAGGGCGATCGAGAGGTCGTGGTTGATGTGCGCGTTCATTCCCGCCAGCGCGAACTGGACCGGCGCGATGCCGCGCTCGTAGCGGGCCTCGAACAGCGGCTTCCAGGCGTGGAAGGGGTAGCCGGCCGGCAGCGCCCCTTCACCGGCCGCGTCGTAGGCGGCGAGGTAGCGGTTGGCGAAGACGACGTCCAGCTTTTCCAGGAAGGGCGGCGCCTTCTGGTCTTTGGAGGGGCGGCCGTCCACCTGCTGCGTCATTTCCAGGTAGAGCCGGTTGAACCACTTCACCCCGTCCTTGCGCGGCAGCTCTTCCTCGATCGCCCCGAGGCGCGCCAGCACTTCCTGGATGCTCTTGACCGGAGTCGTCATGTCGCGGAACGGTAACGGCCGGGTATGTTTCGGGCCTCATGGAGGCGGGGGGCGTTGCCGATAGCGGGGACATGGAAACGGCGGGGGCGGCAGCCGCTCACTATCCCCACCAGTTCGCGAACGCCCAGGATCCGCCGCGCGAGATGAGCGGGTGGGCCTGGGGAGTGTTCGTCACCCTCGGCCTGATCGCCCTCCTCGGCCTGATCAGGATCCTGGCCGACTTCGGCCTGCAGTCGGCCGCCGGCGACGAAGGCGACGTGATCGGCGCCTACGACACCTACTCCATCTGGATCGGCCTCCAGGGGCTCGTCTTCCTGATCGCCGCGGGTGTCTTCATCACCTGGTTCTACCGCGCCTACAAGAACCTGCGCCGGCTCGGCGTGCAGAACATGCGCTACGGGGACGGCTGGGCGATCGGGTCCTGGTTCATCCCCATCTTCAACTGGATCCGCCCGAAGCAGATGGCCAACGACATCTGGCGCGGCAGCGAGCGCGGGGTCGACGTCTGGGCGCAGTGGCGGCAGGTGGGGGTCCCGAGCCTGGTCCACTGGTGGTGGGCGCTGTACGTGATCCAGGGCGTGGTGCTCCAGATCGGCCAGATCGTGACCGAATCGGGCTACAACGAGGTGACCTCGTTCAACGGCTCCGTCAGCGCCGGCCTCTCGCGGATCGAAACCGGGACGACGATCGACCTCGTCGGCCAGCTCCTGACGATCGCCGCCGTGGTCCTGGCGATCATGGTCGTCGCCCAGATCAGCAAGCGCCTCGACCAGATCCGCGAGGACGTGATGGCGCAGGGCCCCACTCACGCGCCGGCGCCGCCGCCCGTGCCCGGGGCGATGCCTCCTCCCCAGCCGGGCTTCCCACCCCCCTTGCCGACGGCTTCGGCCCCCACGCCGCCCCCGCCCACCCTCGCCGAGCAGCGGATCCAGTGCCCCGAATGCGCGGAGTGGATCCAGGCGCAGGCGAACGTCTGCCGCTACTGCGGGCACCGCCTCCACCCGAACGTCCAGTAGCGGCATCACCATTCCGTCGATGAACGAGACGCCCATAGCGGGAAGCGAGCCCGGCGGCCGGCCGGTGCAGCTGCTCCTCAGCGACGACCTGCGGCGCAGCCGCGGCACCGTCTTCTTCCGCGCCATCTTCGCCCTGCCGTTCCTGATCTGGCTCGTCTTCTGGTCGATCGCGGCGCTCTGCGTCGCCTTCGTCAACTGGATCGCGACCCTCTTCGAAGGCAAGTCGCCCACCCCCCTGCACGACTTCCTCGCCCGCTTCGTTCGCTACACGACCCAGATCTACGCCTACCTGAACCTGACCGCCGAGCCGCTGCCGGCCTTCGACGGCAAGCCGGGCTACCCGGTCGACGTCGCGATCGACCCGCCCGTCCGCCAGAACCGCTGGACCGTCGCCTTCCGCATCGTCCTCGCCATCCCGGCGCTGCTGCTCTTCGCCGTCCTCGCCGTCTCCGGCAGCTTCGTCTACGAATCCGGCGAATTCGGCTTCACCGCCCTCGGCGCCACCGCGTTCCTCGGCTGGTTCTACGCGATGTTCAAGGGGCGGATGGCCCACGGCCTGCGTGACCTAGGTGCCTACGCGCTCTCCTACGCGGCGCAGGTCTGGGCCTACCTGCTGCTGCTGACCGACCGCTACCCCTCGAGCGACCCGCTGACCGCGATCGGCCCGCTGCCGACCCGCTCGGACCCGGTGGGGATGGAGGTGAGCGACGAGCTGCGGCGCAGCCGCCTCACCGTCTTCTTCCGCTTCGTGCTCGCCTTCCCGCACCTGGTCTGGCTCACGCTCTGGGGGATCCTGGCGCTGCTCGTCGCGGTCCTCAACTGGTTCATCACCCTTCTCACCGCCGTCTCCCCCGGCTGGGCGCACCGCTTCCTCGCCCGCTACGTGCGGTACCAGATGCAGGTGAGCGCCTTCCTCTACCTGGTCGGCAACCCGTTCCCGGGCTTCGTCGGCGCGCCGGGGAAGTACCCGATCGAACTCCACGTCTCCGAACGCACGCGCCAGAACCGCTGGACGGTCGCCTTCCGTCTCGTCCTCGCCTTCCCGGCGCTGCTGCTCGTCAGCGTCTTCTCGCAGATCCTCCTCGTCGTCGCCGTCCTCGGCTGGTTCGCCTCGCTGTTCACGGGGCGGATGCCGCTCGGCCTGCGCAACCTCGGCGCCTTCGCCCTCCGCTACACGGCCCAGGCCTACGCCTACGTCCTGCTGCTGACCGGCGCCTACCCCTACAGCGGTCCCTGCCTCGAACGCCGGCCGCCTC
>JALZHV010000112.1 GCA_030860625.1 Actinomycetota bacterium | reverse complement strand
GCGACGGTAGGCGGTGGTGGAGGGTCCAGCAACTCCCTCCACTTAACTTGCTCGGGTGGGGCGGCTTTGGCAGTCCTACGGCGCTACTGCCCGAGAAGTACAAGACGTTCCGGGAGTTGCTGGACCCTCCCGCGAGCCGCCGTGGCGAGCAGGTTCTAGCCCTTGGGGCGTTTCTTGGCTATGCCGGGCTTGCGGGGGAGGTTGGCGGGGGTGGGGCCCGTCTTGCGGATGATGTGGAGGTGGCGGTGGGTGCTGCCGGCCCTGTCTCCGACGTCCAAGATCTGCTCGGGGTGCATGGCCAAGGCTTCTGCCGCGTTCTCTAGCTGGTTCTCTTCCTCTGCGTCGCGTTTGCCCTTCCAGGCGACTAGGAGGCCATTTGGCTTCAGGAGCGGGGATGCGAGCTCGGATAGGGTCGAGAGGCGGCCGACGGCGCGGGCGGTGACGGTGTCGTAGGTCTCGCGGCCGTCGGCGGCGGCCAGGTCCTCGGAGCGGGTGTTGAGGACGGTGGCGTTGGGGATCCCGGCCGCCTCGATCGCGTGGCGCATGAACTCGCACTTGCGGCCGACCGACTCGATCAGGTCTACCTGCGTCTCGGGCAGGGCAACGGCCAGGACGAGGCCCGGAAAGCCAGCGCCGGCACCGATGTCAGCGATGCGGGCGGTCTCACGGAGCTCCGCTACCTCTAGGCCGGTGAGGCTGTCGATGACGTGCACCTGCCAGGCGCGCTCGTCGACCACCGAGCTGACCGACGCCCGCTCCTCGGCCAGCAGCTCGAGGACCTTCTGCAGCTTCGCGCGGGCGGCGCCGTCCAGCCTCTCGGCCGGGTCGCTCACTCGGGCAGGAGCGGCGCGACGATCACGCAGCGGCGGGGCTCGTCGCCCTCGCTGTAGGTCTCGATGCCCGGCCGTTCCTTCAGCCGTTCGTGGACCACACGCCGTTCCTGCGCGCTCATCGGGTCCATCTCGACGACCCGGTTGTTGCTCAGCGCCTGCTCGGCGGCGCGATCGGCGCGGCCCTCCAGGGTCTCGCGGCGCCGCTCCCGGTAGCCGGCCGCGTCGACGACCACCCGCTTGCGCTCCCGCAGGCCGCGGAAGGCCGCCTGGTAGCAGAGCAGCTGCAGGGCGTCGATCGTCTGCCCGCGTTTACCGATCAGCAGGCCGTAGTCGTCCTCGCCCTCGACGGTGAGCAGGATCCGCTCGTCGTCCTCCTCGATCACCACCTCGCCGTCGAGGTCGAGCTCATCGAGCACTCCCTCGACGAGCTCCTGGGCGCGCTCGGCGGGATCGTCGGGCCAGTCGAAGTCCTCGGGCATGCGGGCAGGCTATCCGACCGCCTGCCGACGCGCCGGAGTAGGCTGAGCCCGATGGGCAAGGTCTACGCCGTCGCGAACCAGAAGGGCGGGGTCGGGAAGACCACGACCGCCGTCAACCTCGCCTCCTGCGCCGCCGCCGAGGGTCGCCAGACCCTCCTCGTCGACCTCGATCCCCAGTGCAACGCCACCGTCGCCCTGGGCGGGGGCCGGGAGATGCACCCCTCCTCCTACGACTGCCTGACCGGCGACACCTCGGTCGCCGAGGCGGCCCGGCCCGCCGGCCCCGACAACCTCTGGCTGGTCCCGGCCAGCCGCGACCTCGCCGGCGCCGCGGTCGAGCTGCCGCGGATCGAGGGCTCGGAGACGCGCCTGCGCGAACGGCTCGGCCCGATCCGCGAGCGCTTCGCCGTCGCCCTGCTCGACTGCCCCCCTTCCCTGGGGCCCGTCAGCGTCAACGCCCTTACCGCCGCCGACCGCGTCATAGTGCCCGTTCAGGCCGAGTACCTGGCGCTCGAGGGGCTGGTCCAGTTCCTGGAAACTCTGGGCCTGATCAGGCGTGAGTTGAACCCTCAACTAGAGGTTTCGGGTCTGCTGATCACGATGCACGACGAGCGCACCCGCCTGGCTCAGGACGTCGAGAGCGAGTTGCGCGAGCATTTCGACGGAATGGTCTTCGAGACCGTGATCCCGCGCAGCGTCCGAGTCGCCGAGTCGCCGAGTTATGGTCTCCCCGTGACCGAGCACGCCCCCGCTTCTCGCGGTTCCGTCGCCTACCGCGCCCTCGCCAAGGAGCTCGCGAGCCGTGGCTAGCGGCAGGCGCGGGATCGGCCGCGGCCTCTCCGCGATCCTTCCCGAAAGCGAGGCTCCGGCCGCCGGCGAGCTGCGCGAGCTGCCGGTCGAGTTGATCAAGCCGAACCCCTCGCAGCCGCGCACGCACTTCGACCAAGAAGCGCTCGACGCCCTGGCCGACTCGATCGCCGCCAGCGGCGTCGTCCAACCCCTGCTCGTCCGCCCCCTCCCCGACGGCAGCTACGAGCTGGTCGCCGGCGAGCGGCGCTGGCGAGCGGCGCAGCAGGCCGGGGTCGCGAAAGTCCCGGCCGTGATCCGCGATCAGGAGGAAGCGGAGCGGCTTCAGGCGGCGCTGATCGAGAACATGGTCCGCGAGGACCTCAACCCGGTCGAGGAGGCTAAGGCCTGCGCCGCGCTAGTCGAGGAGCTCGGCCTGACCAAAGAGGAGCTGGCGCGCCGGGTCGGCCGCAGCCGCCCCGCCGTCTCCAACCTGATCCGGCTGCTCGAGCTCCCCGACGAGGCCCTGGAGCTGCTCGAGAAAGGCGAGCTCAGCGAGGGTCACGGCAAGGCCCTGCTCGGAGCCCCCGGCCACGACGTCCGCCGCCGCCTCGCCCGCGACGCGGCCCGCGGCGGCTGGTCGGTCCGCGAAACCGAGCAAAGGGTTCGGCTGGCTGGCCAGCCAAGAGCAAAACCGACGCGTGCCCCCGTGGACCCCGACGCCGTGGCGGCCCTTCGCGACGTCGCAGACGCCCTCGAGGAGGCGATCGGCCACGAAGTCACCACCCGCGCCAAAGGCGACGCCATCGTCGCCGAGCTCCGCTTCGACGACGTCCGCGACGCCCACGCCCTCGCCCGCCAGCTGCGCAAGCGCTCGAGCTGAAGCCTTACGCCGCCCGCCGTTGGATCGCCTTGGTGGCGAATTCCCCCAGTGCTTCGGCTTGACGCAGTGCCGATCGGAGGTCTTGGCCGCCGACGTCGAAGAGGCCGTAGTGCGCCTCGTCCTTGAGGCTCAACAGACGACGTAGAGCTTTCGCTGCTCGAGGACCCTCAGGCTCGACCTGCTCCACGAGCTCGACGGCCTGCCGGTGGTCCTGTCCGCGAGAGCGGCGGCCCAGGGCTGCGCAGCACGCCGCATCCGAGGCAGCGATACCCGCCAGAACCGCGAGAGCGGCCGCGGCGCTGGCGTATTCCACGTCTCCCGCTTCGCCCGCGGTCAGCTCGGCGACCTCGAGGAACTTGCGGGCGTGCGTCAGTCGCGTGCGGGCCTGGGTAGCGGAGCAGGTCTGCGTGCGAGTGGCGATGCGCCTGGACATCACGGTCTGCCCAGTAGCGCTGCCGCTTCCGCGCCGGCAACGGTGATCGCGTCTGCACGAAGCTCAGCCAGGATCGGCGGCTCCTCCCTGCGCAGGCGCGGGATCTCCTCTTCGCCAACCTCGGCGATCCCAGCCGTGTTGCCAGTCCAGCGCTGAACTCTGGCGGCGAGTTGGTCCAGCTGTTCCCGCCACCTCGGATCCTCGTGCTCCACTCCCCGAGAGCGCACGACGAAGAGGTCGATGTCGCTGCTCGTATCCCCCTCGCCTCGAGCCATCGATCCGAACAACGAAATGTGGACCGGCGCTACCTCCCAAGAGTCGACCATGCGGCCGAGACGGTCGAACAACTCACCCCTCATATCGGCGAGAAGCTCGACTGCGGGCGCGGCGAGATGTTCGCGATTGAGGGTGAAGAGGAACGCCCGCCCCGCTTCGTCCCTATCGACGAGACCGTGCTCCGTGAGCCGGTTCAGCGTGTCGAGAACTCCGCTGTGCGAAGGGCGACCGAGAAGGCGGGCCACCTCTCGCCCGGTCAGCGGCCTCGTCGTGCCCGCGAGTACGTTCAAGACCCCGCTGTCGAGGGTGGGGCACACGGAGGTGTGAGGGCGAGCTATATCCATCCTTCATCCAGGATACCATCCATATGGATGTTAAATCCTCCATATGGAGGAACAAGCATCCAAGGACCTGCATCGCCGCTTGGCATGCTCAGACAGATCCGAGGCCTCGTCGCTACGATGGCTCCCTCGCGGGCGATTAGCTCAGTTGGTTAGAGCGCGTCTCTGATAAGGACGAGGTCCCTGGTTCGAATCCAGGATCGCCCACTGGTCTCTCCGCGGTAGCCGCACCGTTAGAGCGGGTAGAAGCCCGACCTATACTTTCGCCTCAATCCACGGTCGGGAGCTTCCTTTGCAGCAGATGCAGATCTACGGCGTCAGTTTCGACATGGTCGGCAAGCAGCCGATCGTGCTGCTGAAGACCGTCGACGGGAACAGGTTCCTGCCGATCTGGATCGGCCATCCGGAGGCGGCGGCGATCCTGATGAAGCTGCAGGGCGCCTCGACGCCGCGGCCGATGACCCACGACCTGCTCTCCGACGTGCTCGAGAACCTCGACGCGAAGTGCGAGCGGGTAGCCGTCACCGAACTGCGCGACAACACCTTCTACGCCTCGATCACGGTCTCGATCAACGGCTCCGAAGTCGAGATCGACTCGCGCCCCTCCGACGCGCTGGCCCTCGCGGTCCGCGTCGCCGCCCCGATCTTCGCGGCCGAGGAGGTGATCGAGGAGTCGGCGATCGAGTTCGAGCACGAGGTCGAGGACACCGAGGAGGTCGTCGACAAATTCAAAGAGTTCCTCGACGAAGTGACGCCCGAGGACTTCGCCCAGGGCGATTCCTAGCCGCTAGGCGGCGGCGGGGTTGAGCGCCAGGTCGAGGATTCGCTCGACGAGCTGCTCGAAGGAGAGGCCGGCGGCCTCGGCGGCCTGGGGGAGGAGGCTGGTGTCGGTGAGGCCGGGGATCGCGTTGGCCTCCATCAGCCAGGGACCGTCGGCGCCGAGGATCAGGTCGATGCGGGCGAAGCCGGTGCAGCCGAGCGCGCGGTAGGCGGCGAGCGCGGCCTCGGTGACGGCGCGCTCCTCCTCGGCGCCGAGCTCGGCCGGGCAGACGTAGCGGGTGCGGCCGATCTCGTAGCGCGCCTCGAAGTCGAAGCGGTCGCTCGCCAGCGGGATCGCCTCGACCACCGGCAGCGGCTCGTCGCCGAGCACGCTGACCGCCAGCTCGCGCCCCTCGACGTAGCGCTCCAGCAGCACCCGCTCGTCGTAGCTGAAGGCCGAGACCAGCGCCTGCGGCACCTCCCCCGGCGCGGCCGCGAACTTGATCCCCAGCGAGGAGCCGCCGCGGCTCGGCTTCACCACCAGCGGGAAGCCGAGCGTTTCCTCCAGCCGCCCCAGCGCGTCGGCGGCGCCGAACTCGCGGAAGGCGGTCTGGTTGAAGGCGAACCAGTCGGGCGTCGGCAGCCCCGCCTCGGCGATCGCGTGCTTGGCGAGGACCTTGTCCATGCAGCGCGCGCAGGCGGCGGCGCCGGGCCCGGTGAAGGGGATGCCGAGGATCTCCAGGAGCTCCTGCGCGGTGCCGTCCTCGCCGCCGACCCCGTGCATCGCGACGAAGGCCACCTCGGGCCGCTCGGCCAGCAACCGCTCGACCAGGTCGCGGCCGACGTCGATCGCCACCACCTCGTGGCCGAGCCGCTCCAGCGCGTCCTCGACCCGCGCCCCCGAGCGCAGCGAGACCCCGCGCTCCAGCGAGCGGCCGCCTTTCAGCACCGCGACCTTCACGCTTCCTCCGCCTTGCGGAAC
>JALZHV010000111.1 GCA_030860625.1 Actinomycetota bacterium | reverse complement strand
CGACCGCATCGTCGACGCGGCTCCCCTCCGGCATCCGGTAGACGCCGGGCCGCCGCACCGCCCCGGCCACGTGGACGACCAGGTCCCCGCTCGAGCCGCCGACGGAGAAGCTTTCGCCGCCGGATTCGGAGTCCGCCGCGACCGCGTATGAAGGTGCGGCAGCCTCCTCGCCGCGAATCGCCCGCGCCCCGACCAGCAGCAGAGCGACCGCTACGGCCGCGTAGACGACCACCTGACTGCGACTGAGCTCCGGCATCGGCCGTCGATCATCGGCCGCCCCGGCGCGCGCGTGGCGCGCTGAATCGAAAAATCGTCAGGCGAAAACGTGCCCGAGGTGTGACCTCAGTAGTCGTCTTCGTCGTCGTAGCCCGCGACCTCGGCCAGCTGGTCGCTGTAGAGCTCAGAGGCGGCGACGGGCGGCGACTGGATCGAGACGCAGGCCAGTTCGGCCTCGCCTTCGTTGCCGATCGAGTGCTCGGTCGAGGGCGGGACCAGGATCAGGTCGCCCTCGCCGACCTCCTGCGTGTCCCCGGCCACCGACATCGTGCCGCTGCCGCGGACGACGACGTAGGCCTGCTCGGCCTCGCCGGAGGAGTGCAGCGTCTGCTTCGCCCCGCCCGGCACCGTCACCCAGGTCACCGAGAGGTTGCGCGAGCCCAATTCCCCCGCGTCCATGAGCACATGGGCGCGAAGGCGGTGCCACTCCTCCACCGCCGCCTCATCGAGTCTCCTGACCAGCATTCGGCGAGCCTTTCTAGCAGAACCGGTTGTACATGAGGGGCCCTAGCGGACCACGAGGTTGACCAGCTTACCCGGAACTACAATTTCTTTGACTATTTGTCCGCCGTCGAGATGACGGGCCACCTTCTCGCTCTCCCGGGCCATCCGCAGCAGCTCCTCCTTGGGCGCCTCCGCCGGCGCCTCGATCCGGTCGCGCAGCTTGCCGTTGACCTGGACGACCAGCGTCACCGTGTCGCTGACCAGGAGCTCGGGGTCGGCTTGCGGCCAGGGCTGCTCCCAGACGCGGCCGCCCCGCAGCCGCTCCCATATCTCCGCCCCCAGGTGCGGCGCGAAGGGGAAGATCAGCGAGGCCGCGGTCGCCGTCGCGAAGCGGACCGCCGCGCCGCCCTCCGGGCTCCCGTAGAGGCCGTCCTTGAGCCGGTAGGCGTCGTTGATCAGCTCCATCACCGCCGAGATCACGGTGTTGAACTGGAAGCCGCGCTGGAAGTCCCGCGTCGTCTTGTCGATCGCCCAGTGGGCCTTGGCGAGCAGCTCGCGCACCTCGCCCCCGGCATCCGGCTCCCCCGCTTCGGTCTTCGCCTCGACCTCCTCGGCCAGGCGCCAGAGCCGCGAGAGGAAGCGGTTGACCCCCTCGACCCCCTCGTCGGTCCAGTCGCCGCCGCGCTCGGGCGGGCCCATGAAGCAGACGTAGGTGCGGGCGGTGTCGGCGCCGTAGCGCTCGACGTAGTCGCCGGGGCTGACCGTGTTGCCCTTCGACTTCGACATCTTCGCCCCGTCGCGGGTGATCATCCCCTGGGTGAAGAGGTTGGCGAACGGCTCCTGCACGCCGAGGTGCCCGAGGTCGGCCAGCGCCTTGGTGAAGAAGCGCGCGTACATCAGGTGCAGGATCGCGTGCTCGACGCCGCCGATGTACTGGTCGACCGCCATCCAGTGATCGGCGGCCTGTCGGTCGAAGGCCGCCCCGTCGTTGCGTGAGTCGAGGTAGCGGAGGAAGTACCAGGAGGAGTCGACGAAGGTGTCCATCGTGTCGGTCTCGCGGCGGGCGGCGGCGCCGCAGCGCGGGCACGCGGTCGCCACCCAATCCTCGGCCGCGGCCAGCGGGCTCTTGCCCTGCGGCGCGTAGTCCTCGATCTCGGGCAGCTCAACCGGCAGCTGGTCCTCGGGCACCGGGACGATCCCGCACTTCTCGCAGTAGACGACCGGGATCGGCGCCCCCCAGTAGCGTTGGCGCGAGACCAGCCAGTCGCGCAGGCGGTAGTTGACGGCGGACTCCCCGCGGCCCTCCGAGCGCAACCAGTCGACGATCTCTCCGTAGGCCTCGCGGTTGTGCTTGCCGTCGAAGCGGCCGGAGTTCACCATCGGGCCGTCGCCGGAGAAGGGCAGGCCCCCCTCGTCGCGCGCCTCCTCGTCGGTCCCCTCGATCACGCGCACCACCGGCAGCCCGTGCTTCTCGGCGAATTCGTAGTCGCGCGAGTCGTGTCCCGGCACCGCCATGATCGCGCCGGTCCCGTACTCCATCAGCACGTAGTCGGCGACGAACATCGGGATCTGCTCGCCGTTGACGGGGTTGACGACCGAGCGGCCCAGCGCCACCCCGGTCTTCTCGCGGTCCTCCGCCCCGCGTTCCTCGGCCGACTCGCGGCCGACGCGGTTGACGTACTCGCGCACCTCATCCTCGACCGGCGTCCCCGCGATCAGCCGCTCCAGCTCCGGGTGCTCGGGCGCGAGCACGAAGAAGGTGGCGCCGAAGAGGGTGTCGGGGCGGGTGGTGAAGACGGGGAAGTCGAGGTCGACTTCATCGCAGCGGAAGACGACTTCGGCGCCCTCCGAGCGGCCGATCCAGTTGCGCTGCATCGTGATCACGTGCTCGGGCCAGGACTCGAGCACCTCGAAGTCCTCCAGCAGCCGGTCGGCGTACTCGGTGATGCGGAAGAACCACTGCTCGAGGTTTTTCTGGATCACCTCGGTGCCGCAGCGCTCGCAGCGGCCCTCGACGACCTGCTCGTTGGCCAGCACCGTTGCGTCTTTCGGGCACCAGTTGACCTCCGCCTCTTCCCGGTAGGCGAGCCCCTGCTCGAACAGCTGCAGGAAGATCCACTGGGTCCAGCGGTAGTACTCGGGCGTGTGGGTCGCCAGTTCGCGCGACCAGTCGATCGAGATCCCCCACTCGCGGAACTGGCGGCGGAAGCTCTCGATCGAGCGCTCGGTCGCGACCCGCGGCGGCTCCCCCGTTTTGATCGCGTTGTTCTCCGCCGGCAGCCCGAAGGAGTCGTAGCCCATCGGGTGGATCACCTCGAAGCCGTGGCGGCGGCGGAAGTGGGCGATCGCGTCGCCGACCGCGTAGCACTTGAGGTGGCCGACGTGGGGCTCCCCGGAGGGGTAGGGCAGCATCTCCAACACGTAGGCCTTGGGCTTTGCCTCATCGAAGCCGGGCTGCCCCGGGTTGGCGACCTCCCAGGTCTTCTCCTCGGCCCAGACCCGCTGCCACTTGCGCTCGATCTCTTTCGGCTCGTAACCCGCCATCGCGGGAGCGATCTTACGAGGGCCGCGTGCAGCGGCGCGTCCCTAGTGAGGCAGCGAGTAGGTGAACGGCGAGAGCTCGCGCAGGATCTCGGGCCAGACGTAGACCTCGATCGCCGCCGCCAGGACCAGGACCGGCGCCGCGAGGACGACGGTGATGAAGGTCGCCGCCAGGAGCTGGTTCCACTCGCCGCGGCGGCTGGCGATCAGCCAGGCGGCGAGCGGGAGGAAGAGCGCGGTCAGCTCCGGTAGCGCATGCGGGAGCACGCTGAGGATCAGCTCCAAGCGGGAGATGTCCAGCTGGTAGGCGAGGGTCGAGCCCTGGAAGCCGAGGTAGAGGGCCTGGGTCCCGAGCGAGAAGAGGGTGACCGCGGCGACGAAGAGGATCGCGACCTCGCCGGCTTTGACATGGACCCAGCGCGAGAACCCGGTCCGCTGGGCGGCCGCGATCGGCATCGAGGCGCCGGCAATGAAGCCGGCGACGCAGGCGGTGGCGTGCAGCGCCAGCACCAGCGAGTTGCGGTAGAGGATCGGCAGCAGGTCGTCGGGCTCGGAGGGGTAGGTGAGGCCGGCGAGGTGGAGCGGCGTCAGGTCCGGGGTCAGCAGCCCGGCGACGAACCAGACCGCGGCGAGCAGCGTCAGCGCCACGGCGAGGCTGAGCGCGACCCAGGCCCGCAGCACCTGCCACGGCCGCCGGCTCCAGGACTCCAGGGTCTCCCGCGTGTCCTGCATCCCGTGGGAGAACACGTGCTGGTTGGCGGTGCTCATCCCTAGAGCATCGGCAGGGGGCCGCGGGAGTTGAGCCAAGACCCGGTTGGAGCGGCGGCAGGGTGGGTAGAAGAAGCCCATGCGGAGGAGGGCCGGTCGTCTGGGCGCGTTGGCGGTGCTCGTCCTCGCCTGCCTGGCCCCGCCCGCCGCGGCCGCCGAGATCGGGCTGAACGCGACCGGCGAGCCCTGGCGCGGCGCCTCCCCCTACGCCGAAGTCGAGGGCACGGTCGACGGGCACAACCACGTCACCGCCTACGAGTTCCTCGGCGGCGACGCCCACTGCGGCGAACCGTGGAACCCCCTCGGCCCGGCAGCCGCTCTCGTCGACTGCCCGGACCACCACCCCAACGGCTCGGCGGCGGTGCTGGAGAACGTGCTCTACGGCGACCCGCTGCACACCCACGACCCCGTCGGCTGGCCCACCTTCAGGGACTGGCCGGCGCCGCCCTCGCTGACCCACGAGCAGACCTACTACCGCTGGATGGAGCGGGCCTACCTCGGCGGTGTGCGGATCATGGTCAACGACCTGGTCGAGAACGTCGCCCTCTGCGAGGTCTACCCGATCAAACACAACAGCTGCGACGACATGACCAGCATCCGGCTGCAGTACCGCCGCATCCACGAGCTCGAGGACTACATCGACGCCCAGGCGGGCGGGCCGGGGCGGGGCTGGTTCCGGATCGTCCGCGACCCGTTCGAGGCCCGGCAGGTGGTCAACGAAGGGAAGATGGCGGTGGTGCTGGGGGTCGAGACCTCGGAGGTCTTCGGCTGCGGCGGCTCCGAGCAGTTCCCGCGCTGTACTCGCGAGCAGATCGTCGCCGGCCTCGACGAGATGGAGCGGATGGGGGTCGCCTCGCTCTTCCCGATCCACAAGTTCGACAACGCCCTCGGCGGCGTCCGCTTCGACAGCGGCGCCTTCGGGGCCGCGATCAACGCCGCCAACTTCAAACGGACCGGCCACTTCTGGCAGATCGAGACCTGCCAGGGCGATGGCGAAGACAACCCGCAGGACACGCACACCCACGACGTCATCGACGCCGGGCTCTTCGCGTTCATGCCGAAAGGGCTGCTGCCGGTCTACCCGCCGCCCCCGCACTGCAACGCCCTCGGCCTGACGCCGCTGGGGGAATTCACGATCGAGCAGATGATCGACCGCGGGCTGATGATCGAGCTCGACCACATGAGCCTGAAGGCGGCCTCGCGGACCCTGGAGCTGGCCGAGCGGCGCGGCTTCTCCGGCGTCATCTCCTCCCACACCTGGATGGAGCCGCGCTTGCGCTCCCGCGTCTACGGCCTCGGCGGCTTCATCGAGCCGATCTCCCTCGGCCCCGAGGACTTCATCGAGGAATGGCGCCAGCTGCGCGCCGCCGCCGACCCGCGCTTCCGGTTCGGGATCGGCTTCGGCGCCGACGCCAACGGCTTCCACGCCCAGCCGCCCGCCCGCGGCGCCGGGCAGCCGAACGCGGTCACCTACCCGTTCAAATCCCTGGACGGCCGCGTCACCTTCGACCGACAGGTCTCCGGCCAACGTGTCTACGACGTCAACGTCGACGGCGTCGCCCACTACGGCCTCTACCCCGACTGGATGGAGCAGCTGCGCCTGCTCGCCGGGCAGCCGATCGCCGAGGACCTGATGAGCGGCGCCGAAGCCTACCTGCAGACGTGGGAGCGCTCGGTCGGCGTCCCCGGACCGCGCTGCCTGGCGCCGCCGAAGCGGGCCTCCCGGGCCGGCCTCGGGCCGCTGCGCCTGGGA
>JALZHV010000110.1 GCA_030860625.1 Actinomycetota bacterium | reverse complement strand
CGCCGATACCCTGTGCGGACCCGGAGAGGTGTCCGAGTGGCTTAAGGAGCGCGATTGGAAATCGCGTGGGCGGGGTTAACCCGCCTCGTGGGTTCGAATCCCACCCTCTCCGCTTGAGGTCGACTCTATACTCAGGAACGCGAGGAGTTTCCCTCTGGGGGCTCCGCCGCAGGGTGAGAGGGCCGGCGATTATTGGCCGATAATGCCGGTCCTCTCCCTATCGCCGTAAGATTCCCCTCGTCCCGCGGTCTTGCCATGGAGGGGTGCCGGAGTGGTTGAACGGGGCGGTCTCGAAAACCGTTGGCCTTCGTAAGGGGGCTCGTGGGTTCGAATCCCACCCCCTCCGCTCGCCGCCTGAGGGCGGCGCATCGCTGTGTCATCGGGGTCGTGTCGTGCAAAGCACTGCCACGACCCCTCTTCCTTGCGCTGCTTGCCCTCAGACGGCGAGGAGCGCAAGGCGGGTTCGTCTAGCGGCGGGAGGGGACGCCGGTTGCCCACAGGGCGACCAGGGGGGCGCCGACCAGGAGGGCGAGGCTGGCGAGCTCGGCGATCGCTTCAGCGGTGCTGAAACGCTCGAGATGAGTTGAGTGAAAAACGAAATGCAGGGTAGCCGTGAGGAGCCAGGAGATGCAGAGGGCGCGGACCAGGGTTCGCTCCAGGGTCCAGGCGGCCCAGCCGAAGAGGACAGCGAAGCCGAGATAGAGCCCGCCCACATCGGTGACCAGGTGCTCGTTGTAGGGCGGCAGCAGGTCGACCCAGTGAGCGAAGAAGGGGAAGTCGTCGTAGAAGGTTCGAGGCGCCAGCGAGGCCGTCAAACCGATCGCCGAAGCGGCTGCGCAGAGCAGAACGAGAGAGGTTCTCGCGATATTTGGCACCCCCATATACCCGAGACTATGGAAAGTAGTCCAGAAAAGGGCTGTACTTGATGTCCAATTTTAGTACTCTGGATCTAGTTGACCGCGAACGCCTCACCCGCCGCCTCATGACCCTCGTAAGGAAGAACCACGAAGTACATCAGCGAGGGCAGGAGGGATTCCAACTGCTCGTACTCCTGCTTGCAGAGTCGAGAATAGAGCAGGGATTCGACCCCGCCGACGATGCCGGAAGCGGTCACGGCGGTGTGGGACTCGGCCTCCGGAAGGAGCTCTCGGGCCTGGACCTGGAGGCACTTCGCAAATTCGTCCATGAGTTCGACACGACGCCTAACGGCAGCGGCGCTGGCCGCTCGCGCCTCGACCACCATCGTGCGGGCCGTGTCGGGTTCGCGGGTGGCGAAGCGGAGCAGGGCCTCGAGTCCGAAGCGGACCCGGTCGCGCCAGACGTCCCCGCCTTTCTGGGCGGCGGCGTCGAGTTTCTTGCGCAGCCGTTCGGCGCTGACGTCGAAGGCGGCGAGGAAGCAGTCTTCTTTGTTGGCGAAATGCTCGTAGAAAGTTGGTCGGGAAACGCCGGCCCGGTCGATCACGTCCTGGACGTTGGTTTCCAGGTACCCCAGGTCAGCGGCGGCGTTGAGCATCGCTACGATCAGACGCTCTCGTTGAATCGCTCGCACCAGGTCAGGGGGGAGCTTGCGAATGCCGGAGGGGAATTTGCCACTGCTGTTGGCAAGCAGCTCGAGCGCCGCCTCGACCTGCTCGGGGGGCCAATCGTCACCGATCGCAGCAAGGAGGGTGTCTTGGCTCAACTGGATTCGATCGAAGGGCACCACGGTACTCGCAAGTTTCTATTAAAAACGACGAAAGTTTTCTCACGGTACCAGAACAATGGTGGGTCGCGCGCGCCATTGCAAACCTGTCCTATTTCTCGCGGCGCCAATCCTGGGAGGTCTGCATGAAACCCACCCGTCCCGAGCTGCCGCGAGAGTTCGTCGCCAGCCACAAGCGACGCCGGATGATGGACGCGATCTCCGAGCTGACTGCCGAACAGGGCTACGAAGCGACCAAGATCGCCGACATCGTCCGCCGCGCCGCGGTCGCCCGCAAAACGCTCTACGACAACTTCGACGGCAAGGAGGACCTCTTCCTCTCGGCCATCGACTCCACCTTGACGCAGATGCGCGTGGTGGTCGAAGAAGCCTGCGAACGGACCGAGGGCGGCTCCGAGGAGAAGATCATGGCCGGCCTGGAGGCCCTGCTCGAGTTCGTCGCCGAGCACCCGGCGGCCTCGCGGATGTGCATGGTCGAGGCGATCTCGGCCACTGCCAGCTCCGCCCGCCTCTACGACTCCGGGATGCGCCAGTTCGTCGACCTGCTGCGCAAGAGCGCTCCGCCGGACGGCGACCTGCCGGCGACGATCGAGGAGTCGCTGACCGGCGGAGTCGCCTGGATCCTGCAGCAGCACGTCCGCCGCGGAGAGGCCGAGCGGGCGCCCGATCTGCTGCCCGAATTGGCCCAATTCGTCCTATCGCCGTACCAGGGTGTAAGAAAGGTCAGCGAGACCGGGAGGCGAAAGTGACAGTACGGTGGCAGACTCCAATGCTGGAATGGACCGACTACCACGGGGACGTCACGGGCTTTCGCCGGAGTTCGTCGCGCGCAACCAGCGCGAACGGCTGATCGCTGGGCTGATCCAGGCCCTCTACGAGGTCGGGTATCAGAAAACCACCGTTTCCCTGATCGGGCAGCGGGCGGCTGTCTCCAAGAGCGACTTCTACAAGCACTTCGAAAGCAAGGACGAGTGCTTCCTCGCCGCTTACGAGGCGGCGGTGGAGCGGATCCGCCGGCAGGTCCAGGAGGCCTGCGAGACCGTCGAGGAGGGGCCGTGGGCCCAGCGCGTCGGCGTCGGCATCGAGGCGCTGCTGCGGCTGTTCGCCGCCGAGCCGGCGCTCGCCAGCATCGCCCTGGTCGAAGGGCTGCGGGCCGGGCGGGGCGTCTACGACCGCTATCAGGTGGCGGTGGACTCCTTCGTCTCCCTCCTCCGGCAGGGCGCGCCGACCACGCCGCAGGGCACCGAAGTCCCCGAAGCGACCGACGAGGCGGTGGTGGGGGGGATCGCCGCGATGCTGGGGCGGCGGATCCTGGCCGGCGAGGCGGAGCAGCTTGTTGAGCTTTTTCCGGAAATACTTGAGTTCGCCCTCACCGCCTACGTCGGCGTGGAGGAGGCGCGGCGAATAGTCTCCTCGGGATGAGCGAGGCGACCAGCGGCGTTCTTCCCTCCCAGGCGCTGAACCAGGCGATCGAGGCCGAGTGGATCAGCTCCGGCGACTACCGGATCCGGCCCGAGGCGGTGCAGCCGGCGAGCATCGACCTGCGGCTGGGCGACTTCGCCTGGGCCCTGCGGTGCTCCTTCCTGCCCGACGTCGACTCGGCCGTCGAGGAGAAGATCGGCGACCTCGCCTTCCAGCGCGTCGACCTGCGCGACGGGGCGGTGCTGGAGCGCGACCGCCCCTACCTGGTGCCGCTGATCGAGGAGCTCGACCTGCCCGAGGACGTTCGCGCCAAGGCCAACCCGAAGAGCTCGACCGGCCGGCTCGACGTCTTCACCCGCGTGATCACCGACCGCCACCACCGCTTCGACGACATCCGCGCCGGCTACCGCGGCAAGCTCTACCTGGAGATCGTCCCGCGCTCGTTCGCGATCCAGGTGAAGGCCGGGCTCTCGCTCAACCAGCTGCGCCTGGCGCGGGGGGACGTGCGCCTCTCCGACGACGAGATCCGCGGGCTGCAGGACGAGTTCCCGATGCTCTACCTCGACTCGCACGCCTTGCGGCAGTCGGAGATGGCGGTCTCCGACGGTCTTTTCCTCAGCCTCGACCTCTCCGGCCCCACCGACCGCGTCGTCGGCTACCGGGCGAAGAAGAACAGCCTCCCGGTCGACCTCTCGAAGATCCGCGCCTACCGCTGGACCGACTACTGGGACCCGGTCTACCCGGAGCCGGGCGGCCGGGTCGTGCTCGAGCCGGAGATCTTCTACCTGCTGCTCTCCGCCGAGGGCGTCTGCATCCCGCCGCAGATCGCCGCCGAGATGATGGCCTACGACCCGACCGCCGGCGAGCTCCGCACCCACTACGCGGGCTTCTTCGACCCCGGCTTCGGCTACGACCCCGAGGGCGGCCGCCACGGCAGCCGCGCCGCGCTCGAGGTGCGGGCGCGCGACGTCTCCTTCATGGTCGAGCACCGCCAGCCCGTCTGCAAGCTCGGGCTGGAGCGGATGTCGGCCCCGGCGGAACGCCTTTACGGCAGCGGCCTCGGCTCCAACTACCAGGGCCAGGTGACGATGCTGAGCAAGCACTTCGAGGAGCAGACGGCGGGCGTCGCGGTGCCCGTCGACGCTTGAGCGGCATGGCCGAGCGGACCTGGAGCGTCTACCTCTCGGGCGAGATCCACAGCGATTGGCGCGAGCGGATCGAAGCCGGCGCCCGCGAGGCGGGGCTGCCCGTCGTCTTCTCGGCGCCGGTTACCGACCACGGCGCATCCGACGACGCCGGCACCGGCACCCTCGGCGGGGAGGCCGAGAAGTTCTGGGCCGACCACAAGGGCGCCGGCGTCAACGCGATCCGCACCCAGACCCTGATCCGCGACGCCGACGTCGTCGTCGTCCGCTTCGGCGACAAGTACCGCCAGTGGAACGCGGCCTTCGACGCCGGCTTCGCCGCCGCCCTCGGCAAGCCGATCCTCACCCTCCACGACCCCGAACACGACCACGCCCTCAAGGAGGTCGACCGCGCCGCCCAGGCCACCGCCCGCACCGCCGAGCAGGTCGTCGACGTCCTCCGCTACGTGATCCGCGGCGAGCTTCCCTAACAGGCGTGGCAGGGGTCGAACCCGTCGCTACCCTCCATTGGGAGTGGACGCTTCTCTCGTCATTTCAGGCCTCGGTCTCTGCGTAGGCATCGCAGCCCTGCTTTGGAGGCTCCATACTTGGCGCGCTGCACGGCGGACCAATGTGCAAGTAAAGGTTTGGCACGACACCGGCAGTCTCGACATCTTCCCCGATAAAGAGATAGTGGAGCACATCATCGATCTGCAAGTGCTCAATAACGGTGAGCAGCCGGAGTACGTTGTGACGACCGGCCTGAAATCGACTTCAGGAGGTCGCCTAGTCGATGATCGCCCTACTGCCCCGAAGATGGTTGATGCCCCGCCTCCGGTGCCTCGGGAAATCCCTCCTCGAGGTCAGCTAGCCGTCAAATTCAAAGTGCCTGCACCCGGCACTGTGGAGGGTTTTGTGGGATACGCCGATCTCGCCACCGGAAGGCGCGTGCTCTCAATGCCGGCAAAGGCTGACGCCGGAATCGTCGGTATTCAGGCAGAGGTCATGAAAGTTGTGGCTGAATATCAGAGTCGACAGCCCTCCTCTGACTCAACCTCGGGGAGCTAAAGACCACCCCTCCGCCGACGCGTCACTGCGATCTGCGAACATTTGTTCGCATGCGATGGGATGAGCAGAAAATCGAGAACGAGGAGGCAGGCAGGCTGTTCGGTCTAGCCGAGGAAGCGGTGACGCGGACGTTCGACGCCCCCGAGGCTCTCGGCATTCGATTCCACGAGGTGCTGGCGAAGTCAGCCCTCAATCGAGTGCCGGGAGACCGCTACGGGTTCGAGTGGACGATCAACCCCTACCGCGGCTGCACCCACGCCTGTCGATTACCGCTACTGCTTCGCTAGGCGGACCCACACCTATCTGGACATGGACGCGGGGCGGGACTTCGAGCGGGAGATCGTCGTCAAGGTCAACGTGCCGGAGCTGCTGCGGGCGGAGCTGGCGCGGCCGAGCTGGAAGCGGGAGCTGGTGGCGCTGGGGACGAACACCGACCCCTACCAGTGGGTCGAGAGCCGGTACCGGATGATGCCCGAGATCCTCGAG
>JALZHV010000403.1 GCA_030860625.1 Actinomycetota bacterium | reverse complement strand
CCGCAGGGCGCCGTGCTCTCGCTCGGTGTCGCGGGCGTCGCGCACCTTCTGGGCCTCGAGCACGGTCTCCGGGTCCTCTCCGGTGTCGGCGGCGCGGCGCCGCGCCCGCTCCTCGTCGGAGGCGGTGAGGAAGATCTTCAGCGGCGCCTCCGGGCTGACGACGGTGCCGATGTCGCGCCCCTCGGCGACGTAGTCGTCGGCTTCGATCAGCTGCTGCTGGCGGCCGACCATCGCCGCCCGCACCCACGGGTGAACGGAGACGCGGGAGGCGGCGGCGCTGACCGCCGGGGTGCGGATTTCCTCGCTGACGTCGCGGGCGCCGAGCAAGACCCGCGGGCCGTCAAAGCGGATCTCGAGCCGCTCGGCCAGCACCCCGAGCCCTTCGCCGTCGTCCAGCGACTCGCCCTTCTCCAGCGCCGCCAGCGCCACGCAGCGGTACATCGCCCCGGAGTCGAGGTAGGTGAGGCCGAGCTCGGCCGCCACCGCCCGCGCGACCGTGGACTTGCCTGCCCCCGCGGGCCCGTCGATCGCGATCACCATCAGCGGAGCGTATTCAGCCGCTCAGCAGCGAGGCGAGGTCGGCCTCGAAGCCGGGGTAGCTGACGGCGGCGGCGTCCATGCCGCGGACCTCGACGCCCTCGCGGGAGGCGAGGCCGGCGACGGCGCCGAGCATCGCAATCCGGTGGTCGCCGTGGGAGTCGATCGTGCCGCCGCGCAGGCCGCCGGTCCCCTCGATGACCATCCCGTCCTCGGTCGGCTCGACCTTGCCGCCGAGCGCGGTCAGCGCCTCGGTCACGGTCGCGATCCGGTCGGACTCCTTGCGGCGCAGCTCCTCGGCGTCGCGGATCGTCGTCGTCCCCTCGGCGAAGCAGGCGGCGAGGGCGACCAGCGGCAGCTCATCGATCGCCAGCGGGATCTCGGCGCCGCCGACCTCGGTCGCGCGCAGGGGCGCGGAGCGGACCCGCAGACGGGCGATTGGCTCGCCCGCGTCGATGGGCGCGCGTTCCCGTTCGATCGCGGCTCCCATCCGCTCCAGGATGGTCAGCAGACCGGTCCGGGTCGGGTTGACCCCGATTCCTTCGAGCGCCACGTCGCTGCCCTCCACCAGCAGGGCGGCGACGAGGAAGAAGGCGGCGGAGGAGATATCGGCGGGAACGAGGATCGAGCTCCACTCGAGCCGCTCCGCCGGCCGCACCACCACGGCGTTGCCGTCGCGTTCGACCGAGGCGCCGGCGGCGGCCAGCATCCGCTCCGTGTGGTCGCGGCTCGGCAGGGGCTCCACCACCCGCGTCTCCCCCTCGGCCAGCAGGCCGGCGAAGAGCAGGCAGGACTTGACCTGGGCGCTGGCGATCGGCATCTCGTAGGTGATCCCGCGCAGCGGCGACCCCTCGATCTCCAGCGGCGGCAGGCGCTCCTCGCGAGAGCTCAGCCGCCCCCCCATCTGCCGCAGCGGCACCGCAACCCGGTCGACCGGGCGGCGGCGGATCGAATCGTCCCCGTCGAGGAGCCACCGCCCCCCGTCCTGCCCCGCCAGCCAGCCCGGCAGCAGCCGCAGCAGGGTCCCGGCGTTGCCGACGTCGATCGTCGCCGGCCGGGCGCCGCGCAGCCCCACTCCCTGGATCTGGACTCCGAGGCTCGGCGCCACCCGCAGCTCCGGCGGGAGTGCTTCCCGGGTCGGGCCGATCGTCGTCCAAGAAGCCTGAGGCGCGATCGCCACCTCCGCCCCCAGCGCCGCGACCGCCGCCAGGGTCGAGCGCGTGTCGGCGGCGTCGAGGAAGGCCGTGACCTCGGTCGTGCCCTCGCCCATCGCCGCGATCAGCGCCGCGCGGTGGGAGATCGACTTGTCCGAAGGCGGGCGCAGCCAGCCGCGCAGGGGCCCAGAGGGATCGAAGCGGGTCATCGCGGCGAGCCTATTCGGCGCCGTCGAGGACCGTCACCGTGTGGCCGAGGCCGCGAACCAGCTCCGCCGCCCTGGCGGCCTGCTCGTCGCCCCGGACCCAGAGCGAGACCGCGCCCGAGGTCATGTCGGGGGCCGGGTGCAGGGCCATGTCCTCGATGTTGACGCCGGCCTCGCCTAGCGCCAGCGCCAGCGCGGCGATCGTCCCGGGCTTGTTGGCGACGACGATCCGCAGCTCGCGCAGCGGCCCCGCCT
>JALZHV010000402.1:688-2154 GCA_030860625.1 Actinomycetota bacterium | reverse complement strand
CCCTGGGGGATATCGGCGCCGCCGTGGTTCTTCCCCAGACGGAATTCACCCCCGAGCGCCTGGCGGCCGAGCTGCGCGCCTTCGTCGAGCACGTCCAGGGCGGCCCGCCGCCGCTCAGCTCCGCCGCCGACGCCGTCGTGATCGTCGAAGCCGTCGCCGCGATGATCGAGCTGGCCGGCGTCCGGGAAGGGGTGGCGGGATGAGCGCCGGAGCCCCAGCCAACGTCGTCGGCTCGCTGCCGCACGGCCTGCGCCTCACCCCCCTGGAACCGCACAGCGACGACCGCGGCACCTTCATCGAGCTCTACCGCGAAGAGTGGGAGACCGACGTCGCCCCGATCCAGTGGAACGCGGTCCACTCCGAAGCCAACGTGCTGCGCGGCGTCCACGTCCATCCGCGCCACGACGACTATCTGACGATCGTCCGCGGCCGCGCCACGATCGGCCTCCGCGACCTCCGCGAGGAGTCCCCGACCCACGGCGTCACCGCCTGCGTCGAGCTATCCGCCGAGCGCCCCTCCGCGATCTCGATCCCCCACGGCGTCGCCCACGGCTTCTACTTCCACGAGCCCTCGACTCACGTTTACGCCGTCTCCCACTACTGGGACCTTTCCGACGAGCTCGGCTGCCGCTGGGACGACCCCGCCCTCGAAATCCCCTGGCCCCAGCAAGAGGCCCACATCTCCCCCCGCGACGAAGCCCTCCCCCCGCTCGAGACCCTGCTCGGCGAACTCCGCGCCGCCTGGCAGGGCTAGGGCAGGTTGACGAAGGAGTCCGGCCAGCCGCGCGACTGGATGTCGGCGCGTTTGAGCAGGAGGTCGTTGCCGGCGCGGTCGGTGGCAGCGGCGTAGGTGAGCTCGTAGACGCCCGGCACGGCGTCGGCTTCGAGGACGGTTTCCTGTTTCCAGACGCCGTCGAGCTCGGTGCCGGAGACGAGTTCGGGGCCCCTGCCGCTGGTGCTGAATTCGCCCCAGTCGCCCGGGGGTTCGAAGGAGGTGTCGATCCGGGAGAGGCCTTCGTCGGGGAACTGACCGAAGCCGGTGAGGTCGTCGCGCACGTGCATGTAGAAGAAGATCGTCCGGTTGCCGGCCGAGGTCTGCAGCTGGGCGGGCTCGAACCAGAGGTCGAGGATTTCCGGGGGAGTCGTGTCGCCCTCGCCGGCCTGGAGGAATTCCACGGGGTAGCCGAGCTCTTCCAGCTCGGCGCGGGTGTAGCGCGTCTTGTTCCCGGCCAGGTCATTGAGGAAGACGGCGTGGACCTTGTAGTAGCCCGGCATCGCGTGTTCGACGAGGGAGAGCGGCAGTATCCAGACGCCGTCGTGCCGGGTGCCGCTGTCGGGCGGGGTCTCTGGACCCATGTAGGAGAGCAGATCAAGCGGGCCCGGTTCCCAGTTCGGCAGCTCGACCGAGGCGTAGACGTCGTTGACACCGGAGAGGGCGTCGGTGGCGCCGATCGAGAGCTCGACGG
>JALZHV010000402.1:0-678 GCA_030860625.1 Actinomycetota bacterium | reverse complement strand
GGTGTCGACCTCGCTCGCCGAGAGCGAGAGGTCGGTCAGTTTCGGCGGCTCTTCGTCGGGACCGTGGAAGACCGCCAGCTCCGAACCGAAGCTAGAGCCCTCGGCAAGCTCCGCGGCCGAGAACGTCCGCTGGTTGCCCTTCCTGTCGGTGATGGTGAAGGCGGCGAACCGGTAGTCGCCCGCCGGGGTCGAGCTGGGGACGTCCACCGAGAGGTGGGCCGCGGTGAGCGGGGTGGCGTCGCCTTCCAGGTTGAATTCGCGCCACGGCCCCGCCGGGCCGTCGATCCGGATCGAGATCGCGCCGATCCCGCTCTGGTCCCAGGCTTCGAGGGAGAGGCCGACGCTGGTGTCTCCCTGCGAGGTATCGACGTACCGTTTCTGGAGCGCCAGGTAGAGCGTCAGCGGCGCTTCGGTGTCGGGGGGTTCGCTTTCGCTGGGAGGGACGAACGGGGCCATGCGAGGGAAGCGGACCTGCCGGCCCCCGATCAATTCCTTCCGCTCGCAGCCGGCGAAGTCGGTGGCGCGTGAGTCGCGGCAGGAGTCCTTGCCCCTGCCACCGCGCAGCGCGTCCTTCCCAGGGCCTCCGAGAAGGCGGTCGTCGCCGGGGCCTCCGACGATCCTGTCGGCACCGCGCCCGCCGACGATGCGGTCAGGGCCGCCGCGCCCACAGATCACGTC
>JALZHV010000401.1 GCA_030860625.1 Actinomycetota bacterium | reverse complement strand
CCCCCGGCTCCCCCTCACCCCAACCAGTCGGCGATGATCGCGCCGATCTCCGGCCCCGCGTCCTCCTGCAGGAAGTGCGAGGCGTTCTCGATCGGCCGCGGCGGCGGGAAGTTGAGCTCGCTGGATACGCGCTCCCCCACTGAGAACGGCAGGATCGGATCCGAGTCGGCCCAGAGGACCAGCGCCGGGCGGTCGTCCTCGCGCAGCGCGTCGGCGACGCGTTTGCCCTCGGCGGCCCCGACCGCCTCGGGCGTCGTCGGCAGGATCAGCGGGAAGGCGCGCACGCCCGCCTTCGAAGTCGGTTCGGGATAGGGCGCGTCGTAGGCGGCGATCGCCTCGTCGCCGGGGTCGTTCTTGCAGCCTCCCCTTATAAGAGCGCCGACCGGCACGTCCTCGTTGTCCCGGACGAAGTCGCGGAAGGCGAACCAGGCATCGCTCATCTTCTGGCGGCCGGTGAAGGGGCCGGTCTCCATGATCACGATCCGCGAGATCCGGCCGGGGTGCTCGACCGCGAGCCGCAGCCCGATCGGCCCGCCCCAGTCATGGACGACCGCGGTCACGTCGCGCAGATCCAGCTCCTCCAGCAGCTGCGCCATCAGCTCGACGTGGCGGTCGTAGGTGTACCAGCCGATGTCGGTGGGCTTGTCGGAGCGGCCGAAGCCGGCGTAGTCGGGGGCGATGCAGCGGAAGCCGGCATCCCGCACCGGCGGGATCACCTTGCGCCACAAGTACGACCAGGTCGGCTCGCCGTGAAAGAAGACGACCGGCCGCCCCTCCCCCTCGTCGAGGTGCGCCAGCCGCAGCCCATCGGCCTCGCGGTAGCGCGACTCGAACGGGTAGTCCGGCAGCCCTTCCAGCAGCTCGTCTGGGGTGCGGACGGCGTCGCGCGGCATCGCCGGAGTCTATGGGGGAAAGCGCGTCCGGGCACCAATTCCAGAATCCGGATCGGAATTCCGGACTTTTCTGATCGACTTTGTGCTAGGGTGCCGCGCCAGGCATTAAGCACTAAGTTGCTCAACAAACTAAATCACTCAGAAAAGGATGGAAATGCAGATGCGGATTGCTCTCGACACCCGGCGGCGCAGAGCCCTGGCAACCCTGCCGGTTGCCCTTATAGCCCTGCTCATGGGACTGGTCGCGGCCGGCTGTGGCGGGAGCAGCAGCGACGCCACCGGAGCCGGCGGCAGCGGCGGCGAGATCGACGTCGTCGGCTACTCCACCCCGGAGGCCGTCTACGAGGAAGCGCTCGAGCCCGGTTTCGAGGCGACCCCCGAGGGCGAGGGCGTCAGCTTCAGCAACTCCTTCGGCGCCTCCGGTGACCAGAGCCGCGCCGTCGAGGCCGGTCAGCCCGCATCCGTCGTCCACTTCGCCCAGGGCGGCGACATGATCCGCGTCGTCGAAAGCGGCGCCGTCGCCCCCGACTGGAACAAACAGAAATTCAACGGGATCGCCCAGAACTCGGTCGTCGTCATGACCGTCCGCAAAGGCAATCCCGAGGGCCTCGAGTCCCTCGACGACCTGCTGACCAAGGACGTCGAGATCATCACCCCGAACCCGTTCAGCTCCGGCGCCGCCCGCTGGAACATCATGGCGATCTACGGGTCCCAGATCCACCAGGGCAAATCCGAGCAGGAGGCTCTGGACGCGGTCAAAACCGTCCTCGAGAAGACCGTCGTGCAGCCGGGCAGCGCCCGCGACGCGCTCGCGGCCTTCACCCAGGGCCAGGGCGACGTGCTGCTCGGCTACGAGAACGAGGCGATCAAGGCCCAGGAGGAGGGCGAGGACGTCGACTACGTGATCCCGCCCTCGACGATCCAGATCGAAACCCCGATCGCCGTCACCAAAGACGCGCCCGAGGCGGCCACCGCCTTCCTCGAGTTCATCTGGTCCGACGAGGGCCAGCAGCTGTGGGCCGAGAACGGCTACCGCCCGGTCAACCCGAAACTGGTCGACCCGAAACAGTTCCCGACCCCCGAGGACCTGTTCACGATCGACGAGTTCGGCGGCTGGGAAAAAGTCAACGATGAGTTCTTCGACGACGAAACCGGCTCCGTAGCCGAGATCGAGAAGGAACTCGGAGTCTCCACGAGCGGCTGATGGAGGCGCACCCGGCAAACCTCCCCAACCCTGTCGCGCCCCGGGCAGCCGTACGGC
>JALZHV010000109.1 GCA_030860625.1 Actinomycetota bacterium | reverse complement strand
TCCTCGTCCTCACCGGCCCCGGCGTCCACCGCCACTTCCCGCACGACCCCGAGGTCGAGTCGCGCGTCTTCCACTGCGACAGCCGCCGCGAGGAATTCGAACGGGTGCCGGAGGCAGAGCCGGCGGAGATCGCGATCATCGGGGGAGGGGAGAGCGCCCTCAGCGCCCTCGTCTTCCTGCGCGAGCTGCGGCCCGAGGCCCAGCTCACCGTCTACACGCCGACGCTGCCGCTGAGCCGCGGCGAGAGCTTCCTCGAGAACCGGGTCTTCGCCGATCCCGACAGCGTCGAATGGGAACACCTCGACATCGAGACCCGGCGGGACTTCGTCAAGCACTGCGACCGCGGCGTCTTCGACATGACGGTGCTGGCCCGGATCGCCAACGACGAGCACTGCTCGTTCGTCACCGGGCGGGCGCTGCACGTCTCGCTCGCCGAGGACGGCGAGGGCGCCCGGCTCGAATACGAAAGCCCCTCCGAGGGCGAGATGTCGCGGCGCTACGACTTCGTCGTCAACTGCACCGGCTTCGACCTGCTGCGCCAGTTGCGGGGCCTCTTCCCCGACGCCGTCCGCGATCAGGTCGAAGAACAGTGCGGCCCGCTCTGGGACGGCCCGCCGAAGACCGAGGTCCCGATCGGCCGCGGCCTGGAACTGGAAGGGGTGCGGCCGCGGCTGCACATACCCGGCCTCGGCGGCCTGCGGCAGGGGCCGGGCTTCGCCAACCTCGGCAGCCTCGGCCTGCTCGCCAATCGGGTGCTGCAGCCGCTTCTTAACGATCTCGGCGCCCCCTTTGCAGGGCTTTCTGAAACGATAGAAGACAAGTCTTTACTACTCGACTAGGGAGGATCTGGATGTCGTTGCCGTCGAAGGTCTGGAGGCCGTTGCTGCTCGCGCTGGCCGTTGCCGTGGCTGCGCTGGCGGTGGGATGCGGCGGCGGTGACGATTCGTCGTCCGGCTCCGGCGGGGGCGACGCCAACCTCACCGGCGACGCCTACTCCAACGTCGACCTCGCCAGCACCCGCGCGATCCCGAAAAGCGAGATCGACAGCGGCAACGTCTCGACCCTGAAAGAAGCCTGGTCGCTGCCGATCCAGGGCGTCGGCGTCTACGGCAGCTACGCCTCGACCCCGGTGATCGCCAACGGCGTCATCTACTCGCAGGACCTCGAATCGAACGTGCAGGCGATCGACCTCGAGAGCGGCGAGGTGATCTGGACGAAGAAGTACGAATCGGCCAGCCACGGCCCCAACGGGCTCGCGGTCGAAGGCGGCCACGTCTACGGCGCGACCGCCTCGGAGGCCTTCGCCCTCGACCAGGAAACCGGCAAAGAGGTCTGGCTGACGCCGCTGAACGGCGCCGTCGACATGGCGCCGGGCGTCAACAAAGGCACCGTCTACGTCTCGACCGTGCCGGAGACCCCCGCCGCCGAATACGAAGCGGGCGCGGTCGGGATCCTCTACGCGATGGACGGCAAAACCGGCAAGAAACTGTGGGAGTGGGCGACGGTCCCGAAGGGCCTCTGGGGCAAACCGAACGTCAACTCCGGCGGCGGCCTCTGGTACCCGCCGTCCTTCGACGGCAAAGGCTTCGTCTACGCGGGCACCGGCAACCCGGCGCCGCTGCCGGGCGCTCCCGGCGAACCGTTCGGCTCCAGCCGGCCGGGCCCGAACCTCTACGCCGACTCGCTGGTCAAACTCGATCCCAAGACCGGCAAACTCCTCTGGTACTACCAGGAGACGCCCCACAACATCTACGACTGGGACTTCCAGAACTCGCCGGTCCTGACCAAAGCCAAAGGGCGTGAAGTCGCGATCGGCTCCGGCAAGTCCGGGTTCGTCGTCGCCGTCGACGTTAAAACCGGCAAGGTCGTGTGGCGGACGAGCGTCGGCGTCCACAACGGCCACGACAAAGACAACATCTACGCGATGCGCGGCGAATACGACAAGATCAAACTCGGCGAGGTCTTCCCGGGTCAGCTCGGCGGCGTGATCGCGCTGGCGGCCGCCGACGACAAACACATCTACGTGCCGATCGTCAACCACTCGCTGACGCTCAAATCCGGCACCGAAATCACCGAAGAAAGCGCCGCCACCGGCGAAGTCGCGGCGCTCGACATCGACACCGGCAAAATCGCCTGGACCGCGGAAGTGCCGAGCCCGGCCTACGGGTCGCTGGTCGTCTCCAACGACCTCGTCTTCGCCACCTCCTCGGAAGGCATCATCCACGCCCTCGACGCCAAATCCGGCGGCGAAGTCTGGCAGGCGGCCCTGCCCAGCGGCACCAACGCCGGCGTGATGATCAGCGGCGACACGCTGGTCGTCGGCGCCGGTCTGCCGCTGGCCGAAGGCCAGGCGGCGAAACTGGTCGCCTACAAACTCGGCGGGTAAGTCAGAACGTTTTGGAGCGGCCCGAGTCGGTATGACTCGGGCCGATGTCCACCAAGCGCAGCGCGGGGATCCTGCTCTTCCGCCGCCACGGCGGCGAGACCGAGTTCCTCCTCGTCCACCCGGGCGGGCCCTTCTGGGCGAAGAAAGACGCCGGCGCCTGGTCGATCCCGAAGGGGCAGATAGAGAGCGAAGAGGCGCCCCGCGCCTGCGCGATCCGCGAGCTCGAAGAGGAGCTGGGGCCGGCGCCGGAGCTCGATCCCGAGGGGCTGATCGAGCTCGGCTCGATCCGGCAGCGGGCCGGCAAAGTCGTGGAAGCGTGGGCGGCCGAGGCCGACTTCGACCCGGCGGCGCTGGCCAGCAACACCTTCGAGATGGAATGGCCGCCCAAGAGCGGCGAGAGGCAGGAGTTCCCGGAGGTCGACCGGGCCGAGTGGTTCGGCCTCGAGGCGGCGCGGGAGAAGATCCTCCCCGCCCAGGCGGCGTTCCTCGACCGCCTGCTCGAGCGGCTGGCCGCGTAGCGCTCTAGAGCGGCGCGCCGGAGCGGTTGGGGAGGATGCTCTGGACCAGCAGCGTCAGCGTGCCGCCGACGATCAGCAGGACGACGTTGATGGTGAGGACGAGGAGGGCGCCGAGCGCGTGCTCGATGCCGCCGGCGCCGAGGGCGACGCCGAGGTAGGCGGAGGCGGGGATCGTCGTCACCGAGATCGCCACCCCGACGGCGGCGCTGGCCCGCGTCTCGAAGGCGAGCATCCCGGCGACGCCGGCCGCCAAGGCGATCAGGACGGTCGAGTAGTCGGTCTTGGCGAGGGTGTTGAGGCTGCTCTCCTCGACCTCGAAGCCGGCTGGCAGGAAACCCAGCCAGTCGAGCGGGGCGCTGACCGCGGCGGCGGTGACGACGACCAGGCCGAGGCCGAGCACGAGCGTGGCGAAGGCGCGGCGGGCGAGGTCGCGGTTGCCGCCGACGAGCCCGACCGAGGTGGCGCAGATCGGCAGCAGGTCGGGGCTGACCGCCATCGCGCCGACGATCAGGACCGAGCTGCTCTCGATCACCCCGAGGGCGGCGATCACCCCGGCGACGTTGATCAGGGCGAGGTAGCGGGCGAGCGGGCGCGAGTTGGCACGCGCCTGGCCCATCACTTCGACCCAGGCGAACCCGTCGGCGCCTTCGCCGTGGTCGTGGTGCTGCTGGGGGGCGACCAGCTCGACTTTGGTGAGGGCGTAGTCCTCGCCGCCGATCCCCAGCCTGCGGAGTTCCTCGACGAGGCGGTCGGCGCAGTTCGGTTCGACGTCGGCGACGAAGACGTAGCGGGCAGGCGCCGCCTCGTCGCTCTGGCGCGTCACCCGGCTGACGCCGCTGAGCTCGCGCAGCAGCTCGGCGAGCTCGTCGGCGCGGTGGTGGGGGACGGAGGAGCGGAGCCTCAGCATCCCCGGGTCAAGAGGCCAGCTTCAGGACCTTGAAGGAGCGGGCGCCTTTCGGCGTCTCGACGGTGACGGTCGAGCCGACCTTGGCGTCCATCAGCGCCCGGCCGATCGGCGACTCGGCCGAAAGCCGGCCTTCGGCGAGGTTGGCCTCGGTCGAGCCGACCAGGGTCCAGACGACGGTCTCGCCTTTGCTCTCGTCGAGGACTTCGGCGCTGCGGCCGAAGGAGAAGACGTCGCTGTCGAGCTCGGAGACCTCGACCACGACCGCGTTGCGCAGCCGTTCCTGGAGCCGCTTGATCCGCGTCTCCATGTGCGCCTGGTCCTCTTTGGCGACGTGGTACTCGGCGTTCTCCTTGAGGTCGCCCTCCTCGCGGGCGACCTTGATCCGCTCCGCCATCTTCTGGCGGGCCGGGCCTTCGAGCTCGGCGAGTTCGGCTTTCAGCTCTTCGAGTCCGGTCTGGGTGATCGGCTCACCGGACTGTTCCTGGGTGCTCATCCGTGCAGGGTGTCAAAAAAAGCCGTCCCTGGCTCAGCGCTGGGGGCGGGGGAGGGAATCGCCGAGGATCAACCGCGCCCGGTAGAAGAGCGCCTCGTCCGCTCCGTTCAGAGCCGACTCCCGGTTGCCGGCCTGGGTGGTCCGGTTCTGCCCGGTGCCGGCGGGGTGCTCGTCCCGCACCAGTCCGGTGATCCGCCCCCTCGAGCGGAACGTCGTATTCGCGATCGGCTTGGACATCTCGTCTCCTTTCTGTATTTGTAGATCAACTAAGTCAACAATAGCAGAGGCAGGTGGAGGAGCGAGTCGAGGGGGAGAGAAGGGCCTTCTAAATCCTTAGGTCAACGATGACCGCTGACCTGCTCTACAAAGTCGCCTACGACGAGGCCGTGCGAGCCCTCTCCGAGCAGCAGGCGGTCATCGACAGCTTCCGCAACCGCGCCGGCCTCCTGCTCTCGGCTGCCGCCGTCACCACCTCGTTCCTTGGAGCGCAAGCGCTCCAAGGCGGCAGCTCGAGTCCTTTCTCTTGGTTGGCGCTGGCTGGCTTCGTGGGCGTGGCTGCGGCTTCCCTCGCCATCCTCTGGCCCCGCCGATGGGAGATCACGGCCAATCCGCATGATGTGATCGTGACCTACGTCGAGTCAGCCGACCGAACTTCGACGGAGGATCTGCATCGAGAACTTTCACTTCATATGCACGAGAGCTACCTGAACAACCTCGAAGACCAAGAGAAACTTGTTGTCTTCTTCCAAGTTGCTAGCGTCCTACTTGCACTCGAGGTAGTGCTTTGGATCATTGCCATAGCAATGGCTTCCTGAGGATCTTCATGACCGAGACCGAAAGACCCGATCAACCCCTACGGCCGAGGCGGCCGAGCCCTATGCAGCTGATGGAGCCCCAGCTGACGTTCAAAGGTGCGCTCCGAGTCCTCACGCCCCGCTGGTTGAAGCGCTCGTCGCGCGCGGACCGCTCCACCTAGCCGGCCGCCGCTTCTAAGATGCGGCGAGTTGGGGTGGGGCGCCACCCGGCAAAGCGCGCCCCACCCCGTCGCCTCTTCAAACGGCTGCAGGTATCTCTGCGTCGCCGCCGTCCTGGGACCCATGGGGAGTCGAGGCCCCATGGAGAGTGGACGGCGATGAACCGTTGAAGCTTTTTGCCTGGATCGGGCGCAGATAGGCGATCTGGCCCTCGCGCAGCTCGAGCCGCTGCAGCTCGGCGCGGGTCAGCTGCGCCCAGACCTCGGTCCCGTCGCCGAGCGTGAGCTCGACGCGGACCTCGAAGCCGAGGGTGACGATGCGCTGGACCAGGCCCTCCTGGGTGCGCTCGTCGGCGTCCAGGACGATTTCCATGTCGTGCGGGCGCACGAAGTGGTCGCCAAGGCGGTTGACCTCGCCGACGAAGCTCATCACGAACTCGTTGGCGGGGTGCTCGTAGAGGTCGTCGGCGCTGCCCGACTGCTCGACCCGGCCGCGGTTCATCACGACCAGCTGCTCGGCGACGTCCATCGCCTCCTCCTGGTCGTGGGTGACGAA
>JALZHV010000108.1 GCA_030860625.1 Actinomycetota bacterium | reverse complement strand
GAACCGCCCTCGACCACCTGGACGCGAAACAGCAGCCATGGTGCCTAGGGCTTGCGGCTAGTCAGACGCTACGCCGATCGAGGTGATCTCGTACCAGCCGATCACTACCTCGTCAGTTTCAGTTCCGATCGTAAGGCTGTCATCGCTGTGAACTCTGAGGACCCCGGCGTGCTCGCCAGTCCCTACGCCTGGTGCCTGCGACTCGGTCGCCACCGTATAGATGAATCGCCGTCCGGGCTCAGCAGCCTCAATCTTGGAAAGCGCGTCAACGATCTGTCGTGCGGCATCTGGATCGATTAGAAGACCCACTCGATAATGATACACCGGCTATTCGATCAGATCGAAGTGCTCGGCGAAGGCAGCGCGAACGGGGGCATAGAGCTCGTCGTCCAGCTCCTTTCCTGAAGCGACCGAGTTGAGTACGTCGTAGCCAGCGGCGGCGCAATCCTCGGCGAGCTGCTTCTCCACAGCTGCTGCGAGGTCCCGCCGAATCACATGGGACTTCCAGTCTTCGGCCTCCGTAAGGATCGGCCCGTGAGCGACTAAGCGGAATGAGCAAAGGTCGGGGGACACATCTCGACCTTGTAGGTGGTTGCGCAGCATGCTGCTGTTCTTCGCGAAGCCGAGATGCTGACCCATGCGGTTGAAGGGCGACTGCGCATTCGGCAAAGAACTGTCGCCGGTCCGCCCGACGTAAAGCATCACTAAGCCCTCGGGGTCGCGGACCTCCCAGACGTAGATCCAGAAGCCTCGCGCCAGGAATCCGCCATCGAGCGACACGGTGTACGTACTCGGCTGCGAGCCGAGGGAACGTCTTTGCGGGCTCATGATCGATCTCCTCGACTACTACCTGGCTGTAGAGCGCCACGAACTATGGCAGCGGCCCGCCCGCTACCTCACGTCCGCGGCCGTCGATCAACCCCGTTGCCGCCGCAACCAGAGCTGCTATCTGAGTCGTCGTGTCGTGATCCACGCTAGCCCAAATCCGTGTTGCATAGATCGAACATCGAGTCGGCGAACTTCAACTCCTCGGCGAGGAGATCGGTCGCCCCTAGGTCAAATACATACTGGTAGACCTTAAGGCCGCCGATACGGCCTTGCAGCCGTAGTCCAGATCCACCCTGGTGTCGCGCTCGCGGGTGTGCCAGAACAACTCGGTTGCAACGATAAGCAGCGGCGTAGGTGACCGCCTGCTCTATTGCCCCCCGGCTTGAGTTGCCGTTCACTGGCACGTTCTTCACCTCGATCAACAGAGGCCATCGGTGCCCTGCGGCGCGGAAGACGATGTCCGGCGTTGCGCTCTCTGACGGTGGCTCATCGAATAGCGGCTTCTTGCCGGCGGCGTTGCCATCGAGGACGTCGACTCCCCCTCCGGCTCGCCCCGCCCCGCCCTGCAAGGTGTTTCGCAAATAGCCCTCGAAGATCGAGTCCATGTTGAGCACCAGCGAGGGCAGGTCCACCCCTCGGCCCGCCACCTCCACGTCGACGGCATAGCGGCGAACTATCGCAAGGGCCAAGTCAAGTGCCGGTCGGTAATAGCGTCGGAGAGAGGGCGTTTCCCTAGCGCCGGTGACAAGCGGATCGCTCAGAAAGGAGAGCGAGTGGTCCAGCGGCACCGACGAAAACAACTCATACAAGGCTCCCAAGCGCTGGAGAAGCTGGCGACGAGAGGCGGTGCGAGACCCAAGGATCGCGAGGCGTCCGGCGATGAACCAAATGGCATATTTCAGGCAGCGGTTCGCCGGGCTGTCGGTGGTTCGCGCAAACCAGCTGCTCACCGCCTGATGACGGATACCGCGCGGCCGCATCTGAGTGAGAGTGGCGCCGGCGAGGACCCGACCGCGGGGAAATGACGTCGCCTCTTCGTGCTGCTCATATAAGAGCAGAAGGCCCTCGGAGGCGATGACGTCCACCTTGGCGGCGAGCCACCCGGCAAAGAGGTCAACGAGCGACTCATTCCAAGCCTGCTCCGTCGCGTAGGGCCGTTCGGCACCCAGAGACGACGGGACATAGCCGGAGACTCGAAGGAGGTGACCGAGGTTCGCGACCGGCACCCGGGGCTTTACGTCGATGATCACCCGGTCGTTTAGCGGGATCAGGCCCACGTAGCCTCGTGCCTGGAGCCGAACGGCGCCCTTGGTGAGCTGGATAGTGAAATAGCCCTTCGACTCGACGTCGGGATTGAGACGAAGGCGCCCTTTGGCGTTCAGCAAGTCGCTGAGCGGCACATCAATGGGGTCGTACTCCCGCGCGCGGTAAACAATCGGATGCTTCGCGGGGGAGCGGGCCGGCTGCCCTGCGGACAGTGCCGCGGCCTCCATCGGCTAGGACTCCTCCGCTTCCGCGGGCTCCCCTTCATTTTCGGCCGGGGCGAAAATCCGATTCCAGTCGGCTTCGACCTCGGCGAGACCGTCCGGGTCCAGCCGATAGGCCTTTTCGAAGAGGAACCGGAGCTGATATTTCCAGATCCGTCGAAGACTCTGCTCATCCTCGACATCGATGAAGAACGTGTGCCCTACCGCCGAGAGCGGGTTCCGCTTCGCCTGAGCGTTCACCTTGCCGAAGAAGGAGCGCAGACGCCGCCGCAGCGTCTCTTCGACGCCAGCTCGATCAAGGAATTCGTCGAGCACCCCGGAGTCAGGCTCCATTGCGATCTTTGCGAAGCGGCGCTCGAATGCGGCGTCGACCTCGTCCACACCTCGATCCAGCGGGTTCATCGTTGCGAGGACAACAAGGTTCGGTGGTATTGCCGCGGTCTGGCCCGAGGCGAGAATGAAGTCGAGACCCCGCTTTGAATGCTCGACGTAGGTGAGAGCCTCGCCGAACACGCGACCCGGATCAGCGCGGCTCAACTCGTCGATCACCACGACGTAGGCGCGGTCGGGATCCTTGGCGGCATCGATGCACATCTGGAGGAAGACCTTCGCCCTCATGGTGAACCCGTCCCCTTCTTCGTTCGGGACGAACCCCTGGATGAAGTCCTCGTACTGATACGAGGGATGGAACTGAACGAAGGCGACTCGTTCCGGATCGCCCGCGAGCGCAGAGCCGATCTTGTTCGCGGCCCAACTCTTGCCGGTTCCAGGAGGGCCGCTGAAGATCACTCCCCCGTAGGTCTGTAGGAGTTCCCTGACCTCTGCCAGCCTCGGGTCGTCGCTGCTCAAAGGTGGATCGTCCGGGCGATTAGATCCGTGCTCGCTCACCGCTGCGTCAGAGCCGATGTCGAGGGCCTCGGCATCGAGCAAGCGGACCGGGTCTTGGGTTCGATGAAGGGCCATTTCAACGTCCCTCGCCGTCTGCGTCCCCGGTAGCGACAGGCGAATTCAATGGTTCGAACCAGTCCGTGCGGTCGGGGATGTCGGCTGAGAAGAGAAGGTCGAATTCCGCCACCTCAGCGTCGGTGCGAAAGCCGAAATCCTCCTTGAAGATGTCGATCAGGCCGTTAGGGGGCAGAGCCGGTCCGTCAGTGGTGAAGCCGAAGTTGCGGTAGTAAAAAGCCGCCAAGGGAAGGACCGGGAGCGGTTGCCCGAAAAGGAGGTACTTAAGGGCGTTTTGGGCGCTGCTCTCTCGCAGGTCGTATCCGCTGCCGCTCACTTGGACGACTCTCAGGGGCAGTTTGCGGATCGAGCTGGGTGCATAGCTGCCAGCGATATTTCCATTCATCCAGCCCTGTCCCTCTTTTTTGCTCCCGTGCCAGAAGGGCCGAAAATTTGGCTTGCGGGGAGGGCCGCCTGGAACCCTGAAGTACCGCTCGAGATTGCCCCAGTCCGGTTGGGCCGCGGTACCTGACTCGACCCCAGCACCACCCATCACCGCGGCACGTCGAATCTCAAGGAATGCAGGAAAGAAAGTGTGTACTTTCCGGCTTAGCAGTTCCTCGATTCCCCAGCGGACGACGCCCGTCGTGAGGACGAATACAGGCTGGCTGCCTTCCCCCGCGCTCTCCGCCATCGACCGGAGAGTCTATGCAGACTCTCCGGCGAGGTCTATGCCTATCGCGCTTCTCCCCATCTCACGCGCGGTCTCGAGAGTGGTGCCGGTACCCATGAAGGGATCTAGCACGACCCCCGGTTCAAAGCGCTTACGGCAATTGCATGCCGTCCAGCCGGTCGTCACCCGTTTAGCAAAGGTGAACTCCCGGAAGTAGCCTCCTAGGACCGCCTTCGCCTCAGCCGCGAGCGCCTTGACGTGCTCTGCGTTGCGCCCGGTTCCGTTCTGCGTTTTCAGCGCCTTTCCGGCATCAGAAACCCCGGTCGCCTGTACCGCCTGGAGATGCTCCTTAGTGAGGCCGGCTTCCTTGGCTATCTCCATGGCCCGGCGTGCCTGAGGCCGATTGGGATCTAGCTCAGTCGTACGTTCGGTGATGCGACGTCGCGGAGTCGCGCACTTGGTGCAGACGTGCCTAGGACACGCGAGCCGGATCGCGCGCTCGGCGATTTCGGTCGGGAAGGGCGCTAGGTGGTCACCCATATGACGGCGCGGATTGATCTTCCACACGTCCCCTGGGTTCGCGCCGTTTCCGATCGCCGCCGAATAGCCGAAAAGGTCGTAGTAGTAGTCGTGGCCGAGCGTGAGGTGGATGATGTACTCGTGTCGATTCGCGAGACGATTCTGGGCCGGGTCTGGCATCCCGCCGTCCTTTGCCCAGATGATCCGGTTGCGAACAATCCACCCGTCTTCTCCAGCCGCCAGCTCGACCCGAGCCGGAATCCCGGCGAGACGACGATTCTGAAAACTGTCGCCAATGTTCAGAAAGACCGAGCCAGTCCGCCGCAAAACACGGCGCCACTCCTGTAGGCATTCGACCATCGCATCAACAAAGCTCTGGGCCGTCTTCTCCTGCCCGATTTGGCCCTCAACTCCGTAGTCCCGCTTCTTCCAGTAGGGCGGCGAAGTTACGACGAGGTCGACGCAGTCGTCTGGGATGGAAATCGCCCGGGCGTCTCCCTTCAGCCGCTTGATGAAACCCTCGCCGGAAGGAACGACTCGGTTGCCGTTGGTACCCAGCTTGCCGTTGCCGTTTGCGATGTGGCTTTTTGACCCCGCGTCACCCACCAGGGGCTCGGCGATCTGGGGTTCATCGAGGCCGGTGTTGGAGTCAAGCTTCAGGCTCACAGCATTCTCGGCCGGGGAAGAAGTGGGCCGGTGAAGACTGAGCCTACTGATCGCCTCGGATCTACCGTCCCGTCCAAGGCGGCCTTCACGGATCATCCCCCACTCTCGAAGCTCAAGTTGCCCCATTCGTTGCCCCAAAGTCATATATGGAACATATTGTCTACATCAGACGACAAATAAAAGCCCCGCATCTGCGGGGCTCTCGTCCTATAGCGGGGGCGGGATTCGAACCCGCGACCTTCGGGTTATGAGCCCGACGAGCTACCTGGCTGCTCCACCCCGCGGCGGACTGATGATGGTAGCAATTGGGCAGAGGTCTTCGAGGCTGGGGTGCGCTCTAGAGTGGCCGGGTGACTGAAGGCGCAAAGCGGGTCGCGGTGATCGACGTGGGGACGAACTCGACGCGGTTGCTGGTTGCCGACGTGGCCGAGGGGCGGGTTTCGCCGCTGGAGCGGCGCAGCACGGTGACGCGGCTGGGGCGCGGGGTCGATCTTTCGGGGCACCTGTCGAGCGAGGCGATCGAGGACGTCTGTGCGGCGATCGGCGGCTACGTGGAGACGATCGGGGAGCTGGGCGCGGAGACGGTCGACGCGATCGCTACTAGCGCCGTCCGCGACGCCGACAACGGCAGCGCCTTCGTCGCCGAGCTGCGGGAGCGGTTCGCGCTCTCGGCCCGGGTGCTCGACGGCGCCGAGGAGGCGCGGTCCACCTATATAGGCGCCACCTCCGAGGCGCCGCCCGGCGAGCGCACCCTGGTCGTCGACATCGGCGGCGGCTCGACC
>JALZHV010000107.1 GCA_030860625.1 Actinomycetota bacterium | reverse complement strand
CTCAGATTGCGTCGCGGGGATCCAGATCAGGGCGTCGCCCGCGAGTGACTTGATTTCACTAGCTGGGTTGCTGCGACAGCGGCTAAGCCGGTGCCGGTGGCGAGGTGGAAGATCGCGTCGTTGGTGTTGTCGGGGAAGGTGAAGACCCAGCCGGGCTGTTCGTCGAAGAAAGCCCAGACGCCGGTGGCGTATAGAGCCGCGACCACGTAGAGCGTGTAGTAGAGCGCCCAGTCAGGCCGGCGGGCGAAGTAGAAGGCGGGCGCGAAGAGGAGGAAGCCCGAGAGGGCGTGGTAGCCGTTGAAGTCGACGCCGAGGACCTTTTCCGTCGGCGCATCGGAACCGACTTGGAAGCTGGGCTCGGCGATGAAGCCGGCGGTCGCCCAGAGCAACTGCAGAGCCGCCAGCGCCACCAGAGCCTTCTGCGCGAACGTCCACTCGCTCATCGGGCCGTCAATTCTGTCCCTTATAGGGGCCTTTTGCCAGCTCGGAGGGGGAGAGTTACGAGGCCTGACGCCTTAGAGAGACATGTCCACCCTAGGAGCATTGGATACCATATGGTCAATGCCGCGCACCCAAACCCTGGTCCAGCTGACGGGCGACCTGCTACGGCGGCTCGACGAGCGGGCGGCGCGGGAGGGACGGTCGCGCTCGGCGCTGATCCGGGATGCGATCGAGGCCTATCTCCACGACGAGACCAAGGCCCGGATCGACCGGGAAATCATCGAAGGCTACGAACGCATCCCGGAGACCGAGGAGGAGATGGCGTGGGCGGAAAGCGAAACCCGCGAGATGATCAGAGAAGAGCCGTGGTGACGAGGGGGAGCGTGTGCTGGTGCGAGTTCCCGGACGAGGGGCGACGGCCCGCCTTGATCCTGACCCGATCCGAGGCGATCCCGGTTTTGAGCAGGGTGCTCGTCGCGCCGATCACCCGGACGATTCGGGGCATCCCGACCGAGGTCCGCTTCGATCAAGCTGACGGCATGCCCGAGGAATGCGTCGCGAGCTTCGACAACGTCCGCCAGATCTCCCGCGCTTTCTTGGGTGAGCCGATCACGACCCTCTCCGGCGCCCGTATGCACGAGGTCTGCCGGGCTCTCGCCATCGCTACTGGCTGCGACTGATCTAGTTCGCTAACCCTTGTTCCCGCGCTCGTAGGCGACCGCCTCGCGAAGGTCCTCGAGCAGGCGCCAGAACTCGCGTTTGTCGAACCGCACCTGGTCGGTGAGGGGGACCGGCTTCGCGTTGAGGACGAACTGCTCCAGCGCTTCGACGGCTTCGTCGGTCTTCTGCCGCTCCGGGAGGGCCATGTCGATCTGATCGACAGGCTCCGGGGGATGCTGAAGAACTTCAGCTCAGCGGGCGGTACTGGCCGGCGTGGAAGATGAGGGGGGCGCCGGCGGTGGACTCGAGGGCGCGGACTTCGCCGGTGACGATCACGTGGTCGCCCGCCGAGATCACGTCGCGGAGGTCGCAGGCGATCCAGAGCAGGGCGTCGTCGATGGCGGGGATGTCGTCGCGGTCTGACCAGGCGACGCCGGCCCACTTCTCGGCGACGGGGGCCTTGGTGGCGAAGGCGCGGGCGATGGGCTCCTGGCCGGCGTGGAGGACGGAGATGCCGAAGCGGTCGGCGGCCTGGACGGCGAGCAGGGTGCGGGAGCCGCGGTCGAGGCAGGCGAGCATCATCATCGGCTCGATCGAGAGCGAGCAGACGGCGTTGGCGGTCGCTCCGGCCGGCCCCTCGGGGCCGGTGGCGCTGACGATCGTGACCCCGGTCGGAAGCCCCGCCATGGCGGCTCGGAAGCGGGCTGGGTCGGGAGCGGGCATCGGCGGGGAGAGCGGGATCGGCTCCAGACAATATGATGCCCGCCGCATGCGCTCCACGCTGCTCATCGCAACCCTTGTCGCCGCCGCCCTCGGCCTGGCCGCCTGCGGCTTTGGCGAAGAGGGGATCTCGGTCTCCAGTAAGGAGGACGAGAACGGGGCTCAGCTCTTCGCCAATCACTGCTCCGGCTGCCACACCCTCGCCGCCGCCGGCGCCCAGGGGAGCGGCAACCGCGGCGAGCGCTCGCAGGGGCCGAACCTCGACCAGCGGGAGGAGACTTACGAGGACGTCCTCTTCGCGATCCAGAACGGCGGCTTCTCCGGGGCGATCATGCCCCAGAACATCGTCGTCGGCGAGGAAGCCGAAGCGGTCTCAAAATTCGTCGCCAAGTACGCCGGCTCGGAAGCCAAAGAGCCGCCGCGTCCCGACCAGACTCCGTAGCGGAGGCTTCCCATGCTTGACCTGAAGGCGATCCGCTCTGACCCTGAGCGGATCAAGGCCGCGTTGGCCCGGCGCGGCGCCGCCGAGCAGGTGGACGAGCTGCTTGCCCTCGACGCTCGCCGCCGCGAGCTGCTGCCCGAGGTCGAGAACGCGCAGGCCGAGCGCAAGACCCTCTCCAAGCAGATCGGCGAGAAGAAACAGGCCGGCGAAGACGCCGCGGCCGAGGAGCTGATGGCGACCGTGCAGGGGCTGAAGGAGCGGATCGAGCGCGGCAAGGAGGAGCTCGAGCAGGTCGAGGCGAAGCTCGGCGAGCTGGCGCTGACCCTACCCAACGTCCCCGATCCCGACGCGCCGGAAGGGATGACCGAGGAGGACGCGGTGGTCCTGCGCGAGGTCGGCGAGCGGCCCCAGTTCGACTTCGAGCCCCGCGACCACCTCGAGATCGGCACCGAGCTCGGCCTGATCGAGATGGAGGCCGCCGCCCGCCTCTCCGGCTCCCGCTTCGCCTACCTGAAGGGCGACCTGGTGCTGCTGGAGCTGGCGCTGGTCCGCTTCGCGATCGAGACCGTCCGGGCCGAGGGCCACGAGCCGGTGGTGCCGCCGGTCCTGGTCCGCGAAGAGGCGCTGGAGGGGACCGGCTTCCTCCCCGGCGACCGCGACCAGATCTACGAAGTCCCCAAGGACGAGCTCTTCCTCACCGGCACCTCCGAGGTCGGCCTCGCCGGCCTCCACGCCGACCAGATCCTCGACGCCGCCTCGCTCCCCCTCCGCTACTGCGCCTTCTCGACCTGCTTCCGTCGTGAGGCCGGCGCCGCCGGCCGCGACACCCGCGGCATCTTCCGCGTCCACCAGTTCGACAAGGTCGAGATGTTCTCGTTCGTCGAGCCGAGCGCCTCCCGCGATGAGCACGAGCGCCTGCTCGCGATCGAGGAGCGCATCCTCGGCGAGCTGGAGATCCCCTACCGGGTGGTCAACGTCGCCGTCGGCGACCTCGGCGCGCCGGCCGCGAAGAAGTACGACTGCGAGGCGTGGATCCCGAGCCAGGGCCGCCACCGCGAGCTCACCTCCTGCTCGAACACGACCGAATACCAGGCGCGCCGGCTCGGCGCCCGCTACCGCCCCGCCGAGGGCGAGGCGCCGCAGCCCGTGCACACTTTGAACGGCACCGCCTGCGCCGTCGGCCGCACGATCATCGCCCTGATCGAGAACCGCCAGGAGAGCGACGGCGGTTTCACGCTACCCAAAACTTTGCATCAGTACGGAGCGCCTGAAAGAATCAGCCCGGCATGAGCACGGGGGTCCGGGAAGCGAAACGCGTTGTCCTCTGCGACGACCACGAGATTGTCCGCGAGGCGATCAAGGCGCGCATGGCGAATTCGCCGATCGTCGAAATCGTCGGCGAGGCGGGTAACGGCCGCGACGTCGTCAACGTCGTCAAAGAACTGGAACCGGACGTCCTCATCATCGACGTCGAGCTGCCCAAACGCGACGGCATCGAGGCGACCAAGGAGGTCCTCAAGGCGCGGCCGCGGACGAAGGTGATCATCTTCACCGCCCACGCCCAGCCTGACCTGCTCGCGCTGGCGCTGCGGGCCGGCGCCTCCGGCTACGTGCTGAAGTCGGCCCCGGCCGAGGACATCGCCAAAGCGGTGAAAGCGGTGACCGGGGGAGGGACGTTCCTCGGTGGCGACTTCGCCGGCGGCAAGCCATCCGAGGTCGAGAAACTGCTCGAGCTCTCGCCGCGCGAGCGCCAGATCCTCGAGCTCCTCGCCGAGGGGCTGCGGGTCAAAGAAATCGCCGAGCGGCTGCAGCTCAGCCCGGCGACCGTCCACACCCACGTCCGCAACGCGATCGCCAAGCTCGAGGTCGACACCCGCACCGAGGCCGTGGCCCTGGCCGTGCGGTTCAGCTACCTCGGCGCCGGCGGCGGCGCGCTCTAGTCCTTTTTCTCCAGCGTCAGCGCGCAGCCGTTGATGCAGTAGCGCTTGCCGCCTTTGTCGGCGGGGCCGTCGTCGAAGACGTGGCCGAGGTGGGCGTCGCAGTGCTTGCAGACGACCTCGGTGCGTCGCATGAAGAGGCTGTTGTCCGGCCGTAACTCGACGTGCTCGAGGTTGGCGGGCTCGGTGAAGCTGGGCCAACCGGTGCCGGAATCGAACTTGGTGTCGGAGGAGAACAGCTCGGTGCCGCAGCAGACGCAGCGGTAGGTGCCTTCCGCCTTCTCGTCCCAGTAGGGGCCGGTGAAGGCGCGCTCGGTGCCCGCCTTGCGGGTGACCTCGTACTGCTCGGGCGTCAGCTGCTCGCGCCACTCCTGCTCGGTTTTCTGAACTTTCGTCGCCATTACGCTCCTTTCGTGCGTGAGGAAAGGGTACGCCTCGGGTAATACGGGCCAGATGAAGCGGCGGCTCAAAACCACGATCCTCCTGGCGACGGCAGTCGCGGCGCTGGCGGCCTCCGCCTCGCTGGCCCCGGTCGCCTCCGCCGCCTCCTGCCCGAAGCAGAACGACGCCGGCGCCTCGGCCGCCGCGCAGGAGCGGGCGATGCTCTGCCTCGTCAACCGCGCCCGCGTCAACCGCGGCCTCAGCCGCCTCGCCGCGCCTTCCTCCCTCGCCTGGGCCGCCGACCGCAAGTCCGCCGACATCATCCGCTGCGACGAATTCAGCCACGAGGCCTGCGGGCGCGAATCCACTTACTGGGCCGAGCGCTCCGGCTACGGCCAGTGTGTCGGCGAGAACATCGCCTACGCGAGCGGCCGCAGCGCCACCCCGCGCTACATCTTCAAGCTCTGGATGAACTCCCAGGGGCACCGCGAAAACATCCTCCGCGGCTCCTACGACGACATCGGGATCGGCCTGCGGGTGGGCGAGATCGACGGCGTCCGCGGCGCCCACGTCTGGACGCAGGTCTTCGGCATCCGCGGCTGCTGAGCGCTCACGGCTCGGGGCGCGGCCGCGCCTGGGCGAGGACCATCAGCGCCGAGGCGACGCAGACGGCCGCGGCGAAGAAGAAGGCGGCCTCGTAGCCGGCGAGGGCGGCGACGAGCCCGGCCAGCGGCGCCCCGAGCCCGACCCCGGCGTCGAAGAAAGCGGTGTAGGTGCCCATCGCCGCGCCCCGCGCCCGCTGCGAGACGCGCCCGAGGGCGATCAGCATCAGCGCCGGGTTGAGCAGGGAGAAGGCTGCCCCCATCAGCATCCCGCCCGTGAGGGCGACCGGCAGGCTCTGGGCGACGGCGATCAGCGCCAGCCCCGCCGCCTCCCCGAGCGTCGCCGCGACCGCCACCGGCGCCGCCCCCATCCGGTCGGGGAGGTTGCCGAAGATCAGCCGCGTGATCACGATCATCGCCGCGAAGGCCGCGAAGACGACCGCCCCGTTGCCGATCCCGCGCGCTTCCAGGTGGAGGACGATGAAGGTGGCGACCGCCGCGTAGCCGAACGAGGCGAGCGCGATCGCGAAGCCGGGGCCGACGGCCTCCGGAGCGATCAGCGGGTGCGGCTCGGCGTGCGCGAGCGGGACGAAGGGGTCGCGGGCGGCGAGCGCGATCAGGGCGCCGACCACCGGCACCACGGCGGCGAAGATCCAGACCGTGGTGTAGCCGCCGAGGTCGAGCAGCAGCTCGCCGACCAGGGGGCCCACGCTGAGCC
>JALZHV010000400.1 GCA_030860625.1 Actinomycetota bacterium | reverse complement strand
GGCGAGGAGGGCGTCGGCGATCAGCCGCCGGTGGCAGCGGCTGGGGTGCGACTCGGCGCACATGAACGCGGTGCGCCGCCGGCCGCCGAGCGCCTCCAGCCGCTCCAGCCCGGCGGCGAAGGCGGCGGTCCACGTGTAGTCGGCGTAGGCCCGGAAGGAGGCGCTGCGCCAGGCCGAGTTGTCGGGCGGCTCGACGCCCTCGCCGGCGACGTCCTTCTTGGAGCGCCGGCCGCCGAGCTCCTCGCGGAAGGACTCGTAGTCGATCCCCTGCGAGCGCAGCGACCCCGCCAGCGCGTCGGCGCCGAAGTGCGGATGGCGGCGGGAGCCCGGGTAGCGCCGCACGTCCGCGATCGCCTCAACGCCGCCGTCGCGGAGGAGGGAGAGGAAGTCGTCGATCGGGTGGGTCGAGTGACCGACGGTGAGGATCTCGGGCTTCATGTCGGTTGCGATTCTCGCGGGTGGAAGGGCGCGTTGCCGCCGAAACTTGTCGTCTGCCGCAGACGATAAGTTTCGCTATCGTCATGCAGACGATGGAAGAACAGGCGGCCAACGAGAGAATCCAGCGGCTCGAGGAGCGGATGGACGAGCGCTTCGACCACGTCGACGCCGAATTCGGCCGGATCGACGCGCGGTTCCAAGTCGTCGAAGCCGATATTCGCGAGCTTCGGGTCGATCAGAAGACCACCGCGAAAGAACTCCGCGCCGAGATCAGGGAGACCGCCGCAGAACTACGCACTGAGATCAAAGAGAGCACCAGCGAGCTACGCACCGAGATCAAAGAGAGTGTCGAGGGACTCCGCACCGAGATCAAAGAGAGTGTCGAAGGTCTTCGCACGGAGATGAAAGAGACCGCCGAAGGGCTCCGCAGCGAAATCAAAGAGACCGCTGACGAACTGCGCAGCGATATCAAGTCCCTGCAGCGGGCCATGCTCTACGGCTTCTTCAGCCTGGGCAGCCTCATACTCGCTTTCGCCGCATTCCAGCTCGCTTAGTCCCTACCGCCGCCGCTCTCCCACGCGTCCGCCATCTCGATCCGCTGCATGATCGAGGGGTGGGCGCCGTAGAGGCCCGCCATCCAGAAAGGGGGGTCGGGGTCGCTGAGGCTCTTGGTGGCCAGTTGGCGCATCACGGCTTTGGTGGCGGTGGGGTCGCGGGTGGCCTCGAGGGCGGCCCAGTCGGCGGATGCCTCCTGGCGGCGGGAGGTGAGGTTGAAGAAGGGGGTGGTCAGGAACTGGAGGGCGATGAGGACGAGGAGGGCGAGGGGGACGGCCTCGGGTTGGGCGAGGCCGCCGCGGCGGCGGGTGAGGAGGGCCATCAGGGCGAGGGCCGGAATCAGGAAGAGGGCGAGCCAGCCGACGCGCTTGAGGGTGTCGTGGTGGGCGAGGTGGGCGATCTCGTGGGCGAGGACGAAGCGGACTTCGGGGCGGTCGAAGTCGTCGTCCAGGAGCGTGTCCCAGAGGATCACGGTGCTGGTCGGGCCGAAGCCGGCGGCGGCGGCGTTGGGCGCGTCGGAGAAGCGGTCGGCGTCGTAGACCCGCAGCCGCGGCTCCTCGATGCCCTGGATGCGCTCGAGCGCCCGCGCTTCGGCCTGCAGCGTCGAGCTGCGGACCGGCGAGGTGCTGGGGATCATGTAGGGGGTGACGAAGGCGAAGAGCAGCGCCAGCCCGAGGAACGCCGGCGCCGCCGCCAGCCACCACCACCGCCGCATGACGCCCGCCAGGCCCATGAGGATGCCGACCCCGGCGCAGAGGAACACGAACGCCGAGCCGAGGCCGATGAAGCTTTCGAGCAGGTAGGTCACATAGTCCTGCTCGGAGACGTCGTGGCGGCGTTCCCACCAGAGGGCGGCGACGCCGAACGGGGCCTGGGCGATCCAGACCACGGCGAAGCCGAGCATCGCCAGCAGCATCCCGGTGCCGACCCGGCCCGCCGCCGACTCGCGGACCAGCCGTCGGCAGCGCTGCGCGTATACCGCGAGCACGGCGACGAGGGTCAGCGAGGCGAGCAGCCCGACGATCGCCAGGAAGCGCTCGTAGGAGGCGCTGCGATCGAGGAACGACTCGCTGAAGTAGTCGTCGGGGTCGAGCTGGGGGAGGTCGAGGGCGGGCAGCTCGGTCGAGTTCCAGAGCGCGATCGCGGCCCAGGCCCAGAGCGCGGCCCCGGCGAGCAC
>JALZHV010000106.1 GCA_030860625.1 Actinomycetota bacterium | reverse complement strand
CCCCCAGCGCCGCCCACGGCCGCGCCGACTCGGCGACCATCCGCACCGCCGCCGCGGTGCTGCTGGCGCTACGCAGTTCCACGCTCGGCAGCCGCTCGCGCAGGAACCGCGCGCACTGGGAGAGCGGCTGCGGGTGCGAGAGGACCGCGTCGAGGTCGCCGATCCCGACCCCCGCGCGGGCGATCAGGTGGACTCGCACCCGGTAGTCGTGCTCGCCGACGATCGCCACCGCGTTCGCCTCGAAGGCGAGGGTGTCGAGGGTGGGCCGAACCGACCCCTCCAGCGAGTTCTCGATCGGGACCAGCGCCCGGTCGGCCTCACCCCGCTCGACGGCGAGGATCGCGTCGGGGATGGTCGGCGTCCGCAGCGGCTCGTAGCCGCCGGCGGGGATCACCTCGCCGAGCGCGTCCTCGGTGAAGGTGCCGGCCGGTCCCAGGTAGGCGATCCTCATGCCGGGATCAAACCAGAGCCGGCGCTATTCGATCAGGACCGAGTAGCTGGCTTCGTTGTTTTCGGCGAGGGTCTCGCCAGCCACCGGCTCGGCTTCGACTTCCAGCGTCACTTCGCCGCTGGGGGCGGGGGTGAGGGCGATGCTTGCCGTCGCTTCTTCGCCGACGGCGATTTCGTCGATCTCCTGCTCCAGGGTGGTGCCTTCGTAGGTCACCGAGACGGTGATGCCACTCTCGGTCGATTCGCCCTGGTTCTGGACGGTGACTTCGACTTCGACGCCTTCTTCGCCGGAGACGGTGACCGGCGCGCCTTCGACCAGTTCGGAGCCGTTGACGCTCACCGTGCCCAAGCCGAGGCCATGGGTGCCCGGGGTGGCAGCCCCGCTGGCGCCGCTGATCCCGCCGAGGGCGTCGCTGACCGCGCTCTCTTCGATCCATTTTTCGTCCGGGAGGAAGGGGCTTTTCGGCAGGTCGCTGCCGGAGACCCCGTTGGCGGCGAGGACGCCGTCGACTTCCGGCCGCACCACCTGTTCGTAGATCACGTCGGCGGCGAGCAGCTTCTGCATCTGCTTGGAGATCGCCGTCATCGCCTTCTCGGCCCCCGCGTCGCCGAGCGCGGTGGGCAGCTTTTCGGCGATTTCCTCCATCGCGCCGGCGCGCAGCTGGTAGGCGAGCTCGAGGTTCCGCTGCGCCTGCGACATGTCGCCCGGCGCCCCCATCTCGTCGATCCGCGCCGCGTAGGTGTCCATCGCGCTGCTGTCGGCTTTGACCTGGTCGGTGAACTCGGTGACCGAGAGGTTGCCCGGGTCTTCGAGCCGGTCGAAGAAGGATTTGCTGGTCTGCTCGGTCTCGCCGACGATCTGGCTGACCTCGCGGGCGTAGTCGCTGAGCTCGCGGTTGGCGCGGGCGTCGAGGCAGCCCTTCACCCCGAGCACGAGCAGGATCAGCAGGATCAGGCCGCCGCCGAGGGCAAGCGCGCGCCGCAGCATGATCTGCTGGCGTTCGGGTCGACGTTTTGGTCGTTCGCGGCGGGGGGGCCGGCGTGAGGCGAAGTCCTCCACGGGGGCGGAAGTATGCCTGCTCATGCTGTCGGCACGCCGATCTGGCGCGGACCTGGTGCCTTTCCTGCGGGCTAGAGGCCAAGACCCTCGCGGCGGGCTTTCCTCTTGAGAAGTGTCTCCCAGGTGTGCAGGGCGGGAAGGTGGTCCTCGTCGCTGATCCCGTTCCAGAGGCAGCGCCCGAGGCCCTCCAGCTTTGCCAGCAACTGGTCCTCCTCCTCGGGGGTGAAGAGGACGATCGCGTGGACATCCCGTCGCTCGCGGGTCTCGATGACCTGTCGCACGCCGACGGTTCGCCGCAAGGAGGCGATCAGGTCCACCTGCCTCGCACCGTCTCCCGGAAAGGTGACCAGCGCCCGCTTGTACCCGAGCCGCTCCTCATCGACAAGGAGCCAGCTCCGAAGGGCCTGGTCGCGGCGGGCTGGCCTCTTGCCCCGCGCCACCCCCTTCGGGGGAACCCAGCTTCGTCGAGCGCCGACCTGCCGGGCGACAGCCCCACTCATATTCACTTTGAGTCGCTTCTTGAGGTGGTTGGTCTGCGCCTTTTCAGGAATCGCTCCCAGCTTGATGCATATGAACGCGAGGAGCGCAGTTTCCGACTTCACCTTCAGGACTTTTCCGTCAGACGTCTTCGGCAAGATAAGCATCTTAGAAGATGGAAATCAGCCGGGATAAGGTGAGCAGATGACGAATGACCGGTTCTTCCGCGGGTTCCTCGCGGCACTGCGTTTACAAGGAGAGAAGCGGATCGTCACCAAAAACGACGCACATCACCAGACCTTTGACGCAGCCGCTCGTTGGCTGGAGGAAGCCCGTCGATCCGGATGTCCGGGGGTCGATGACATGCCCGACACGCTTGTGCCGCAGGTGATCACGGGCCGCTATCAGGAGTGGGACAGCGCTCTCGTCAGTCTTCAACGCGGCAGGCTGCTCGCTGCCCGCAATCCCACTTATCCCCTTGTGGAAATCCTGTTCGATGACGAAGAGGCCCGCCAGCTCCTTGAGCTCTACACGCCCGAGCAGCGCGAAGTTTTCACTCAGATGGCCACCCGTTACATGCAGCAGCCTGTGAGCGCTTAAGTAGATTCGGCAGTACCCTGACGGGATGGGGGCTGCCGAAGCTTTCGAACGTCTGCAGAAAGATGCGGTCCTCTCAGATGTGATCGCTCGCCTTGAGGAGATCTTCTCTCCGCTGATCGATGAATACGTTGCCGACCGGGGTCCGGGCGTCCCCCCAGGCGAGAGTAAGGCGTTCAAGGATGCGGTCTGGGGGATGATCGACCTTACGGGGTCCGAGGTGGTGGTCGTGGACAGCCCCCCGCTTCAGCGCCTCCGGCGGGTCCGACAGCTCGGTTTCGGTTATCTCACCTATCCGACCGCAGGTCACACCAGGCTAGAGCATACCTTAGGCGCCGTTCATCAAACGGAACGGATGCTCACCGCGATCCGCAGGCGCTCGAAACCGAACCTTCAGCGCGATATAAGCGAAGCCCTCCGGGTGGTCCGGTTGGCGGCGCTGCTACATGACTGCGGACACATGCCAGCTTCCCATGTCAGCGAGCGGTTTTTTGAGGAGTCAGAATGTCCGGATCCACCCCTGCGTGCACACGCGAAGGCGATACGCAGCGCCGTCATTCACGCCTTCAGGGCCTCTTCCAACGTGCGGCTGGCGGAGTGCCTTTCTGTGTGTTTGATAGCGACCCCCAGCTTCTACGAGCTGTTGCGCACCGAGGCACGGTATGAACCGGAGGAGATCGCCACTGCGGCTCTGGCGATAGCAGGAACGTACGCGGACCCTGGCAAATACTTCGTCTCCCAGATCATCAGCAACGCGATCGACGCGGACAAGCTCGACTACATGTTTCGGGACAGCCTCTTCACCCGCGTTCCGCTAGGGATCGATCTCGAGCGTCTCCTGTTCAAGCTGAAATGCGAAGAGGTTTCCGCACGCGACCTGCCGGTAACCGCTTCGCGCGGAATGCAGAAAGACAGCCGGCCAAGGGTCCTCGCCACCGACATTTCCGGCGACAGTCTTGCCTACGACGTCAGCCATGCCCGCGAGATGCTCTACGCCCGGGTCTACTTCCACCACAAAACTCGAGCCGCCGAGAGGATCGCACTGCAGATTCTCGAGCAGTTTCGGCCACGACCAGAGGACCTGCTCGAGTTCGACGACAGCTACTTCTCGGAGCACGCGCTCGCAGAGGGGGGAGCCATCACCGCCTCAGCACGCAAACTCATCTGGCGCAGGCTCCCCAGGCGCGGCCTGGCGATCAGCGACCTGTTCCTCGACCCCCCGGCCGAAGAGCGCAAGGTACAGTGGGCACGCCTCGACGATGCGCTTTCCGACCCGGATCGACGGAAGCATCTCGAGCAGGAGATTCTCCGCGAGGTCGAGTGGGCGGCGGACCTGTTGAAGCGTGCTCCGGCAGAGGATATTTACCTCGACCCACGCGCTCAGAACCCGGCGGCTGGGAGCTCGTCTCTCCTCGTCGGCCGTCCGGACGGGACCTTCGGGCCGGGGCAGGGGTTCCCACCCGACGCCGCCGCAGAGACGCTAGACCCCACTGACGCGGCTTACGTATTCTTCTCGGGCGGCGGAGCGACGGCCGAGTTGGTGTACATCGCCGCCGAGCGGGTGTTCGCGCGGGACTTCGAGCTCCACTTCCATCGAGGGGCCGCTGATCTCGCTAAGGTTGACATTAAGAAGGTGATCGAACTGAAGCGGGATCTGGAGGAGAAAGATTCGCGAGCCTTCGATGACTTCGGCCGGCTCCGGCCAGGCCCCGCTCTAGTCGATGACGCAAGCCTCGCCGAACGGATCGAGGCGATCGGTGCGAAGTTCCACCACTACACCACCGTGCCTGAGGTGAAAGTCGGCGACGAGCGGGTCCGCGAGTTTCTGGCCCAGTTTCCGGAGCCGCTGGTCGAGCCCATGCTCACCGTGCTAGAGCACATCGTGTTCCTCAACCGAGCGAAACTGGGTGCCGAATTCGCCAGTGCGCTGGCAGAGAAATCGGCTGACGACGCTGTCTTCGTCCCCCTCACCTTCAAGTACGGCAAGAGCGCCACTCACATCCCCTACTTTCTGAGCGACCACCACAACCTGCGTGAGATCGTGGATCTGCTCGACGCGCTCAAGGTTGACAAGCCGCTGGTGATCTTCGACGACGTGTTGGTCTCCGGAACTCAGTCAGTGAAGATCCTTAAGACCTGGTTCAACCAGCGGAACCCACCGTACAAAGGTGAGCCGGTGCTGACCCCTGAACAGCAGGGGGCGATGCGAGGCCGCAGCGTTCGCTTTCACTTTGCATGGGCGTGGAAGAAGGGAATTAAAAGACTCGTCAAACAATGTGAGGATCTGGGGATCGACGCCGAGGTCGACGCCGTGGTGATTGACGAGAGCGGACCTGCGCTGGACCAGGCTGGCACCTCGGATGCCGCAGCGCTGCGCGAGTTCCTCAGAGAGGTGGGCACCTCTCTCCTCCTCAGCACCAAAGGAGAAAGAGAGCACCATTCCTGGAGCCAGGAGAAATGTGAAAGAAGCGCCCTCGGCTACAACAACGATGAGCGGCTGGTGGTGATCGAGTACAACACCCCTACCGGCACTATCACCCCGCTCTGGAGCCGGGGGTCCTACCGCAACGCACCGTGGATACCGCTCTTCCCGCGCAGGGAGCGCGTTCGGGACGAGGATCAGGAGCAGACCGAGCGCGGGGAGGTCGTCGTCGGCGAGGGATAAGCCAGGGCAGGAGCGACATTCCTCCCGTCGAAGGTGGGAGAGCCATGATCGGCACCTACGTGCTCAACCGCTTCCTGATCGAGCGCCGCCTCGGCAGCGGCGGCTTCGGCGTCGTCTACGAGGCCTGGGACGGCCGGCTCGAGCGCCCGGTCGCGGTGAAGGCAATCGAGCAGCGGGGGGAGGCGGGCCGCCGGGTGCTGCGCGAGGCGCAGGCCGCCGCCCGGCTCAACCACCCCGGCATCGTCACCCTCTATGAGCTCGGCGAGGAGGACGGCAACGCGCTGCTCGTCACCGAGCTGGTCGAGGGCTCGACCCTGGCCCGGCTCGCCCACGCCGGCGAGCTCTCCGACCGCGAGATCGGCGAGATCGGCGCCGACCTCTGCGAAGCGCTCGACCACGCGCACTCGCGCGGCGTCGTCCACCGCGACATCAAGCCGCAGAACGTGCAGGTGATCGAGGACGGGGAACCGCGGGCGAAGCTGATGGACTTCGGCGTCGCCCACCTCGCCGACGACGCCCCCCTGACCGCGGTCGGCGACGTCGTCGGCACCCTCGCCTACATGGCCCCCGAGCAGGCCGAGGGGCGCAAGGTCGGCCCGGAGGCCGACGTCTACTCGCTGGCCCTGACCCTCTACGAGGCGTGGACCGGCACGAACCC
>JALZHV010000105.1 GCA_030860625.1 Actinomycetota bacterium | reverse complement strand
ATTCCGGGGCAGCCGGGCGACTACGCGCCGTTCGTCGGGCCGATCTGCTCGCAGGACGGGAAGGCCGCGATCGTCACGGCGTACCTGAGGGGCGACGGCGAGGCCGACAAGGTCCTCGACCCGGTCCAGTTCTGGCGCGACACGGTGTCCGACCCGGGCGGCGGGCTCGACGTGAAGATCACGGGCGGCGCCGGCTACGCGGCCGACGCCATCGAGGTCTTCGAGGGGATCAACGGCACGCTGCTGCTCGCGGCGGTCTCGCTGGTGATCGTCCTGCTGATCCTGATCTACCGGTCGCCGATCTTCCTGTTCGTCCCGCTCGCGGCGGTGATCTTCGCCGAGATGCTCGCGCGCTCGGCCGGCTACGGCCTCTCCGAGCTCGGCGTGACGATCAACGGCCAGTCGAGCTCGATCATGTCGATCCTCGTGCTCGGCGCGGGCACCGACTACGCGCTCCTGCTCGTCTCGCGCTACCGGGAGGAGCTGCGCAAGCACGAGGACAAGCACGAGGCGATGGCGCTCGCCCTGCGCACGGCGGGCCCCGCGATCCTGGCCAGCGGCCTGACGGTGATGGCGGCGCTGCTGGCGCTGACGCTCGCCGAGGTCAACGGCACGTCGGGCCTCGGCCCGATCGGCGCGATGGGCATCGGCGTCGCGCTGCTCGTGATGCTGACGTTCCTGCCGGCGCTGCTGACGATCGTCGGGCACCGCATCGACCGACTCCGCATCCCCGGCCTCGGCAAGCGGGGCGCGAGCGAAGGGGAAGGCGGCCGCTGGTTCCGCTGGAGCCGCGCGATCCAGCGCCGGCCGGTCCTCGCCGCCCTGATCTCCGGTGGCCTCCTGCTGCTGCTCTGCGTACCGACGCTCTCCCTCCGCCTCGGCATCAACGACGCCGGCACCGAACCGGCCGGCAAAACCACCCGCCAGGCCTACGACCTGCTGGCCGAGGGCTTCGGGTCCGGCTTCAACGGCCCCCTGGTGATCGCCGCGGCGCTGCCGCAGAAAGGCGACGACAGCGGCGTGAAAGAGCTGCGCAACGCGCTGAACGCCGACGCGGGAGTCGCCGGGACGACGCCGGTCGTGCTCAACCCGGCCAAAGACACCGCCGTCTTCCAGGTCTACCCGACCACCTCGCCGCAGAGCGCCAAGACGACCGAGCTGCTCGATCGCATCCGCGGCGACCTGATCCCGCCGATCGAGGCGGAGACGGACATGGAGGTCCACGTCGGGGGGATCAACGCGATCTTCGAGGACTTCGGCAAGGCGATCGCCGAAAAGCTGCCGCTCTTCATCGGCGTCGTCGTTCTGCTCTCGGCGCTGCTGCTGATGATCGTCTTCCGCTCGATCCTGGTGCCACTGAAGGCGATGGCGATGAACCTGCTCTCGATCGGCGCCGCCTTCGGCCTCGTCGTCGCCGTCTTCCAGTGGGGCTGGGGCGCGGAGCTGATCGGCGTCGACCAGACCGGCCCGATCATCTCGTTCTTCCCGATCTTCCTCTTCGCGATCATCTTCGGGCTCTCGATGGACTATGAGGTCTTCCTGATGTCGCGGGTCCACGAGGAGTGGGAACACCGCAAGGACGCGAGCGAAGCCGTCACCCGCGGCCTCGCCCTGACCGGCCGCGTGATCACCGCCGCCGCGGCGATCATGGTCACCGTCTTCCTCTCCTTCATGATCGGCGACGACCGGATCATCAAACTCTTCGGCTTCGGCCTGGCGGCCGCCGTCTTCATCGACGCCGTGATCATCCGCTCGGTCCTCGTCCCCGCCGTGATGCAGCTCCTCGGCCCCCGCGCCTGGTCCTTCCCCGCCTGGCTCGACCGGCTGCTGCCGCGACTGCACGTCGAGCCGAGCGAGGACGACTCCGGCCCTGCCGACCAGCAAAAGCTCTCGCCTCAGCCGGCCGCGGCCGAGTCGGACGGCTGAGCGGGACGCAGAAACGCGGAATTTGCGCGGCGCGCTTCTTTAAGGAAGTTGCGCCCAGTCTCAACTTCCCTGCAAATCCCAGGGTTCTTGATTTTGTGCCGACCTCTATAAGTACGGCCGGGGGCGCAGAGTCGCCCGGTGACGGCTCTCCGTCGTCGTCTGGTTAGCGGCCACCGCCTCGCACGCGGTGAAAGCCATCAAGGAAGGTCAACTGCGCCCCCCGAAAGTAGCGCCAAGGCCGCGGCGACGTCGGCGGCGACGCGCTCGGGCTCTTCTTCGATCTGCCGTTCGCTGAACCGGAGCACCATGAATCCCTGCTGTCGCAGGTCGAGGTCGCGCGCGTGGTCGTCCTGGAAGGCGACCGAGCCACGGTGATAGGCGAAGCTGTCGGCTTCGACCACGAGGCGCTGGGAACGCCAGAGGAAGTCGACTTCCCAGCGGCCGAGCTTCACGTTCACCTCGGGCGACGGCAGCTCGTGGCATCGCCAGAGATCGAGGAACGCCGTCTCGAGATCGCTGCGCGAGCGATCCGTCTCGACGCCGTCGAGCCGCAGCCCCATGAACTCGGCCTGGCGGATCGCGCGGCGGACGAGCCGCGGCGGCAACGCTCCCCGCAGGTCGTCGATGGTGCGGGCGACGGTGGTGACGGGGATGCGGTCGCGATAGGCGCTCGCGAGCCGGGTGCGGCGGTGCAGATGGATTCCACGACGAGCGGCTCGGCCGGCGGTGGTTGGGACGGAGACATGAATCGGTCCGTCGAGGGGTCGCAGGAGGCCCCAGAGGACCGCGGCGGAGCCATGACTCAGGACGGCTCCCTCACCGCAGGCGAGGACGGCGGCCATGAAGCGCCCGTGGAGGCTCAGGCCGCGGTGGCCGACGGCATAGACGCCGCGATGGATGCGGTGGAGTTGACCGCGATCAACGCGGTTTCGGATCGCTCGCGCTCCCAACCCAGCCGCTTCGAGCTGTCGCCGCGAAACCACGCCATGCTGCCGCGCCGCGAGTTTCGCCACCTCGGCATCTTGAGTGTCGCTTTTTTGACCCATGTGGGCACATAAGTCGACAGCGCCTGGTTCTCTCCCCCTCTCCTGAGGTCGTAGGACCAAGCGAGGGCGTGGCGGCGGCAGAGCGACAGTGCTTTGCACGGCGCGGAGCCGACGGCGCGGCCTCGCGACGCGTCCTACGGCCTCAGGCGCTCTTGGTGACCTTGCCGGCCTTGAGGCAACGCGTGCACACGTAGGCGCGGAAGGGGCGGCCGTTCTCTTGGATCCGGACTTTCTGGAGGTTCGGATCGAAGCGCCGCTTGGTGGCGACCATCGAGTGGCTTCGGGACTGGCCGAACGCGGGTCCCTTGCCGCAGCTGTGGCATACCTTGGCCATGAGGAGCGAGGATGGTACCGGAGTCAGCCCATCTGGCGCTTCAGCAGCGCCATGCGGCAGATCGTCAGGGCGGCGTTGCGGCCCTGGTCGCGCTTGTCGCCGCCGGAGCGGGCCAGCGCCTGGTCCATGTTGTCGCAGGTGATGACGCCGAAGGCGCAGGGGACGCCGGTGGCGAGCTGGACGTCCTGGATGCCGCGCGCCGACTCGGCGCAGACGAAGTCGTAGTGGTCGGTCTCGCCGCGGATGACGACGCCGAGGCAGGCGACGCCGCCGATCTCCGGGCCGCCGCCTTCGCGGGCGTTGCGGCGGCGGACGCCGTCGATCAGGGCGCTCGCCGCGAAGGGCAGCTCGTAGGCGCCTGGGACCGAGTGCTCGTGGACGTTCTCCGCCGGCACCCCGGCCAGCTCGAAGCCCTGCCGCGCGCCGCTGAGCAGCCGCTGCGCCAGGTCCTCGTAGAAGCGGCCGACGATCACCCCGAACTCGAGGTTCGCCAGCTTCGCCTTCTCCTCGTCCCGGAACTCCTCCAGGAAGGCGCCGGCCTCAGCCATTGCCGTCCTGGTTGCCCCTGCCGTCCCGGGCGTCGCGTTCCTCCTCGTCGTGGATCATCTCCTCGTCGAGGGCGAGGCCCTGGTGGTGCAGCGAGTGGCCCATCTTGTCGCGCTTGGCGCGCAGGTAGGCCTCGTTGTGGGCGTTGGGGACCGACTCGATCGGCACCTGCTCGGTGACCGAGAGCCCGTAGCCCTCCAAGCCGACGATCTTTTTCGGGTTGTTGGTGAGGATGCGGATGCTGGTCAGCCCGAGGTCGCCGAGGATCTGGGCGCCGATCCCGTAGTCGCGCAGGTCGGCGGGCAGGCCCAGTTTGAGGTTGGCTTCGACGGTGTCGGCGCCCTCCTCCTGGAGCTTGTACGCCTTCAGCTTGTTGAGCAGGCCGATCCCGCGGCCCTCCTGCGAGAGGTAGAGGAGGACGCCGCGGCCCTCGCGCTCGATCATCGAGAGCGCCGCTTCCAGCTGTTCGCCGCAGTCGCAGCGCATGCTGTGGAAGACGTCGCCGGTGAGGCACTCGCTGTGGACGCGGACGAGCACGTCCTCGGCCCCGTCGACCTCGCCCTTGACCATCGCCACGTGGTGTTTGTCGTCGACCAGCGATCGGTAACCGACCGCCTGGAAGTCGCCGAAGGCGGTCGGCAGGGCCGTCCCCACCACCCGCTCGACCAGCTTCTCGGTCCGGCGCCGGTAGGCGATCAGGTCGGCGACCGTGATCATCTTCAGGCCGTGCTTTTCGCAGTACGGGATCAGGTCCGGGACGCGGGCCATCGTCCCGTCGTCGTTCATCACCTCGCAGATCACCCCGGCGGGCGTGAGGCCGGCGAGGCGGGCGAGATCGACGCTGGCCTCGGTGTGGCCGGTCCGCTCCAGGACGCCGCCCTCCTTGGCCCGCAGCGGGAACATGTGGCCGGGAACGACGATGTCGCGCGGCCCGGATTCGGGGTCGATGGCGACCTGGATCGTGTGGGCGCGGTCGTGGGCCGAGATCCCGGTGCTGACGCCGCCCGCGGCCTCGATCGAGACCGTGAAGGCGGTCTCCAGCGGAGCCTCGTTCTTCGCCGTCATCAGGTTGAGGCCGAGCCGTTCGCAGCGCTTCGCGGTCAGCGCCAGGCAGATCAGCCCGCGCGCCTCCTTGGCCATGAAGTTGACCGCCTCCGGGGTCGCGAACTGGGCGGCCATCACCAGGTCGCCCTCGTTCTCGCGGTCTTCGCCGTCGCAGACGACGACCATGCGGCCGGCGCGGATCTCCTCGATCGCCTCCTCGATCGTCGCGAACGGGCTCTTCCCCGCCTCCGCTGCTTTCTCTTGTCGCTGGGTCTCCTCGGCCATCTGACTCACGCCTGCTCCTTTCCTGCGAATGGTGCCACCAATCGCTCCACGTACTTGGCGACTACGTCACACTCGACGTTGATCCGGTCTCCGGGCGCGATATCACCCAGGTTGGTCCGCTCCAGGGTCTCGGGAATCAGGGACACCTCGGCCCAGGAGTCTCCCAGCTTGGCGACGGTGAGGCTGACCCCGCTGAGCGTGATCGAGCCCTTGTCGACGACGTAGCGCAGCAGTTGCGGGGGCAGCTCGACGCGGACGCGGCGCGCGAAGCCGTCGTCCTCGGTCGAGAGGACGGTGCCGATGCCGTCGACGTGCCCCTGGACGATGTGGCCGCCGAGGCGGTCGCCGGCGCGCATCGCGAGCTCGAGATTAGCTCGGGAACCCTCCTCTACCGCACTAAGCGCAGTGACCGCGAGCGTCTGGTTCATAGCCTCCGTCTCGAAGGCGCCATCCTCTACAGCCGTGGCAGTGAGGCAGCAGCCGTTGACTGCCACCGAATCGCCGAGGTCGATATCGGCCGCCAGGCGAGTGACGATGCGGAGGCGGGCGCCGTCGGTGCCGCGGTCGAGGGATTCGACGGTGCCCACGTCTTCGATCAGTCCGGTGAACACGTCACCACTCCTTCAGCCTGGCGGTGATCAGGACGTCGTCACCGATCGGTTCAACGGTCGAGTCCAAGGCGACCTGGCGCGCGGGTCCTGTCACGACGGGCGGACCCCCGTGCTCTACAAACTGGACTGCGCGCGGG
>JALZHV010000104.1 GCA_030860625.1 Actinomycetota bacterium | reverse complement strand
CAACAGAGGGGAGGCTCCTGCGGGGGTCCCCCCGACCCCGATCGGTCGCCAGGTTCTCCCGGTAGCGGTGCACTAAAAGCAGCGAGTAATCCGTTCCCGCGCCGAAGACGAGGACCAGGAGGAGCATGGTCCCCTCGGCGTTGACGACTATCCAGCCGGCCTCGATCAGGAGGTAGGCGATGCCGACGGCGACCAGGTAGGCGGCGCCGACGACGGCCAGCGGCAGCAGCGAGAGGACCGGGGCGCGGTAGACGGCGAGGAGCAGGAGGAGGACGAGGCCGAGGGTGGCGACGAGGAGGGTGCGCCCGGCTTCGGCGGCGATCGACTCGAGGTCGGCGGCGATCCCGGCGGGGCCGGTGACGAAGGCGCGCAGGCCCGGCCGCTCGTGCTCGCCCAGGTAGGCGCGGATCCGCTCGACGCCGGAGACGATCGCGCCGCGGTCGTCGGCGTCGATCGCGAGGAAGAGCAGCGCCGCTTCGCCGTCGCGCGAGACCGGCCCGATCCCCTTCGCCAGCCTCGCCACCTCGAGCAGGTCGTTGCGGTAGCGCCCGGAGAAGGGGTCGATCGTCGGCGTCGCCCCGGTCAGGCGCAGGCGGTCGAGGCCGTCGCCGATCCGCCCGATCGCGTTCAGGTCCGCCTTGCTCAGTCCGCCCGGCCGTTCGAAGACGATCACCACCGGCACGTCTTCGCCGCCCGAGGAGGCGCGCTGGAGCGCCTCGACCGCCCGCGTCGATTCCGAGTCGGCGGGGAGGAAGGTGCTCTCCCCGGCGGCGGTGACGTCGTCGATGTGGGCGTGGGCGAGGAGGCCGAGGGCGCCGAGCAGGAGCCACGCCGCGACCGCCACCCAGCGCCCGCGGGAGCCGGTGATCACGCCCCTGAGCCTAAATATGCGATCCGACTGATTGGGATTCGTCTGAGTGGGTATTGCGAATACACATGGGGTTGAAGCCGCTGTTCGCCGCTGCCTTGGTCGCCCTCTCCCTCGGCCTTGTCGCTTGCGGGGACAGCGGCTCCGATCCCACTACCTCTTCTGAGACGGAGACCGCCCCCGCGGGCCAGGAATCCGGCACCGCCGAAACCAAGGCGCCGGATGGCGAAGCGCCCGAGAGCGCGGCGACCCCCGACGACAGGGCGACCGAGAGCGAACCCGCTCCCAGCGGCGAGGCGTCGAAGTCGGAAAAAGTTGACATCGTCGAATTCACCTACCAGCCCGATCCGGTCGTGGTGAGTACCGGCGGCAAGGTGACCTGGCAGAACCAGGACACCGCGCCCCACACCGCTACCGCCGACGACGGCAGCTTCGACACCGGCACGATCGAGAAAGGCAAGATCGGGTCGGAAACCTTCAAGGAGGCCGGCACCTACGCCTACTTCTGCGAGATCCACCCGACGATGCGCGGCACCGTCGAAGTCGTCGAGTAGGGAGCGCTCTCCGATGCCCCTCTGGCTCGCCCGCCGCGCCGCGCCCCACCTCTGGAAGCGGGTCCCCTGGGCGAAAGTCTGGCTGGCGGCGCTGTGGCTGGCCAAGAACGGCAAGGAGCGGATCGACCGCAACCTGACCCAGCGCGAGCAGGCCGAGCTCTGGAACCTGATGAAGAAGTCGAAGGGCCGCCCCGGCAACCTCACCCAGAAGGACCGCGGCCAGGTCAAGGACATCGTCGGCAAGGCGATCCGCGGCCACTGAGGACGAGCCGCGCCCGCGAGTGCGGGCACGGCTCGAGTTGCGTCAGCTGGCCGCCACGTAGAGCGGTTTCGGGCCGGTGAACCCGAGCTGCCCGGTCTGCATCGTCATCGTCGGGCTGCAGAGGAACCCGCCGCTGGTCTTCGGCACCGAGGCGTTGATCGTCAGGGTGGCGGGATTGCCGCCGGTGAGGGTTCCCGCTGTGAAGGTCCCTCCGTACTTGCATTCGATCCCGTTGCCGGTCAGCAGGACTTCGAAGTTCTTGATTGTGAGCTGGCCGTTGGAGGTTCCGGCGAGGTGATGGATGACGTAGCCGCCGGCTTTGAGGAGGAAGAAGTTGCCGCTGCAGGGTGCGCCCTGGATGCTTTCGTGGTTCCCTTCGACTGTTTCCGTCGCGGAGCCTTCAGTGGTGGTTTTGCCGCTGAATGTGTAGCCCACGCATTCGGCTTTCTGGGTTTCCGTTTTCATCGTCCATCCCGCTTCGGTGACGCCGTGGAGGGCGGTGGCTTTGGCGTAGCGGTTGACGGCCGAGCACGGCGATTCGGCCGCTTTGCAGAGGACCGTGGCGGAAGCCGAGCCGGCTGCGGCCAAAGCGATGACGACGGTTGCCGCGAGGACGGTGAGGAGGAACGTCTTCTTCCTGTTCATATGCTCAAGATACTTTATCTATTGCTCCCTCGGCCCGTCGTGGAAAGATCCCGGCGTGGCTGAGGCGGAGCGAGAGGACCTGGCGGAGCTGCTGGCGCGGCGGGCGCTGACCGAGGACGGGGCGCGGCCCGAGGCGGTGGAGAAGCGGCACGCGGCAGGCGGCCGGACGGCGCGGGAGAACGTCGCCGACCTGGTCGACCCCGGCTCCTTCGTCGAGTACGGGCGCTACGCGATCGCCGCCCAGCGGGGGCGGCGCGAGCTTGAGGACCTGATCGCCCGCACGCCGGCCGACGGGCTTATCGGCGGCACCGCCCGCGTCAACGGCGACCTCTTCGACCCAGAGCGCGCCGCCTGCGCAGTCCTCTCCTACGACTACACGGTGCTGGCCGGCACCCAGGGGGCGCTCGGCCACCGCAAGAAGGACCGCCTCTTTGAGCTGATCGAGCGGATGCGGCTGCCGGTCGTCTTCTACGCCGAGGGCGGGGGAGGGCGCCCGGGCGACACCGACTACCCGGTCGTCTCCGCCCTCGACACCCGCGCCTTCGCGCTCTGGGCGCGGCTCTCGGGGCTGGTGCCGCGGATCGCGATCGTCCACGGCCGCTGCTTCGCCGGCAACGCGGTGATCGCCGGCTGCTCGGACCTGATCGTCGCCACCGAGAGCGCCTCGCTGGGGATGGGCGGCCCGGCGATGATCGCCGGCGGCGGCCTCGGCGACGTTCACCCCGACGAGGTCGGGCCGGTCGAGATGCAGGCGCCGAACGGCGTCATCGACGTCGTCGTCGCCGACGAGGCCGAGGCGACCGCGGCGACGAAGAAGCTGCTCGCCTACTTCCAGGGCCTGACCGCCCCCGGCCCCGAACCCGACCAGGCTCGCCTCCGCGAGCTCGTCCCCGAGCGCAAGCGCCGCGCCTACGACCCGCGCCCGATCGTCGAGACCCTCGCCGACGAGGGCTCGGTCACTTTCCTGCGCGAGCGCTTCGCGCCGGAGATGGTGACGGCGCTGGCGCGGATCGAGGGACGGCCACTCGGCGTGATCGCCAACGACACCCGCTACATGGCCGGCGCGGTGACCAGCGACGCGGCCGACAAGGCGGCGCGCCTCCTGCAGCTCTGCGACGCCTTCGGCCTGCCGGTCGTCTCCCTCGTCGACACCCCCGGCTACATGGTCGGCCCCGAGGCCGAGGCGACCGGCCTCGTCCGCCACGCCTCGCGCCTGCTGGTCGCCGGGGCGGCGATGTGCGTGCCCCTGATCGCCGTGATCCTGCGCCGCGGCTACGGCCTCGGCGCCCAGGCGATGGTCGGCGGCAGCCTCCACGAGCCGCTGCTGATCGTCGCCTGGCCGAGCGCCCACCTCGGGCCGATGGGCTTGGAGGGCGCGGTGCGGCTGGCGCTGCGCAAGGAGCTGGAAGCGATCCCCGACGAGGCCGAGCGCGAGCAGCGCGTCCGCGACCTCACCGCCGCCGCCGAAGAGAACGCCAAGGCCCTCAACGCCGCTGCCCTCTTCGAGCTGGACGACGTGGTCGACCCGGCCGAGACCCGCGCCCTGATCGCCTCCACCCTCACCGCCAACGGCGACGCCCGCCGCCCCGACCACCGCTTCGTCGACACCTGGTAGGCGCCATCACCAGAGCGCGTCGTGTTCCTCCATCACGCCGAGGCCTGAAGCGAGCTGGACGCCGCCGAGGGAGCCGCTGAAGCTGCCGAAGCTGTGGCGGTAGCGGGAGCGGATCAGGAGGAAGTTCTCGTCGCTGGCGTGGCGGGACTCGGGGGTGAAGTCGAGCGTCTCGCCTTGGGGCAGCTCGATCGCTTCGGTGCCGCGGAAGCGGACCGGGGGCGGCTCGGTCGGCTCGCCGTCGATCCAGATCGCCCGCTCGCTGCCCCGCGGCGGGTCGTTGATGCCTTCGACGAGGTTCCAGGCGACGGGGCGGCCGTCGCTGGAGTCGCCGATGCCGGCCGACCAGCGCCAGCTGGTGTGGCGCTGATGGTGCCCGGCGGACTCGTCGTCGACGCCGCGGCCGGAGACCTGCCAGCGCCGGCCCGGCACCTCGACGGTTCCCTCGACCGGCATCCCGACCCGCTTGCGGGTCCAGGCCAGGGCGCGGCCGCTGGGGCAGGTGGTCTCGATCGGCGCGACCTCGCCGAGTCGCAGGCTCGCCCGCAGGTCGGGCCCGTCGATCTCCAGTCGGGGCCCGTCCAGCGTCACCTCGCGGCTGCCCGGGCGCAGCGCGGTGTGCGACCACTGCTGTCCCGTCCCCCGATCCAGCAGCACCCAGAACGACTGCGTCAGCGGCCCGACCTCGGCGCGGGCGGCGCAGAGCATCAGCTCCTCGGCGAAGACGCCGACGTAGCGCCAGCGCTTGCGCAGCTGCCCGTGGTCGAAGAGGCGGAGGGAAGCGGGATCCACGGGGCGACCGTACCTCGCCGTGTCGACTTTGTCCTCTGTGGGGAGACAAAATCGACACCCCAATAGGCTCGCCCTGTGGACCAACTGATCCAGATCGTCGGCGCCCTGCTGATCCTCGCCGCCTTCGCCGCGGTCCAGTTCGACCGCATGCGCCCCGACTCCCGGGTCTACCTCGCCCTCAACCTCGTCGGCTCCATCATCCTCGCCGTCCTCGCCTGGCACGAGTCCCAATGGGGCTTCCTGCTCCTAGAGGGCGTCTGGGCGATCGTCTCCGCCTGGGGACTGGTTGCGGCTATGCGCCGGACTTAGCTTCGAGTCTCTCCGCGAGTTTTTTCATCCCTCTTGCGCGAGCCGCCTCCGCCGCCCCCGCCCAGTCGGTCGGCCGGTCCGGCGGCCGCTCGACCCCGGCGTCGCGCAGCGTCGCGATGTCTTTGAACGCCAGCAGCTCCTCGCGCCCCTCGATCAGCGCTCCGCGCAGCGCCGGGCGCCGCTCGCGGATCGCGTTGTCGAGGATCGCCTCCAGGGAGCCGTGCTTGTTCAGTAGCTCGGCCGCGGTTTTCGGGCCGACGCCCTTGGCGCCCGGCAGGCCGTCCGAGGGATCACCACGCAGGGCGATGAAGTCGGGGACCAGCTCCGGGTCGATCCCGTAGCGCTCGCGCACCTCCGCCGGCCCCACCTCTTCGGCGCCTTTGCCGCCGGTGCGGGTGTAGAGCACGGTCACGTTCTCGTTCGCGCACTGGTACATGTCGCGGTCGCCGGTCAGCAGCAGCGCCCGGCCCCCCGCCTCGGCCTCGAGCCGCGCGTAGGTGCCGAGCAGGTCGTCGGCCTCGAGGTCCTCGGCGGTGACGACGCTCCAGCCGAACGCCTCGAAGAACTCGCGCGAGTCTGCGAACTGGTGGGGCAGCTCGTCGGGCATCGCCTCCTCGCGCTCGGCGTGGTAGGCGGGGTAGAGCTCGGTCCGGTAGGCGGCGGCGTCGGGGCCGAAGCAGAGGACCACCGCCCGTGGCTCGTGCAGCTCGACCTCGCGCAGGATCAGGTTCGCGGCGCCGAGCAGCGCGTTCACCGGCCGCCCGTCCGGCCCGACGATCTTGCTCGGCAGCGCGTAGAAGGCGCGGAAGAGCATCGAGGGCGCATCGACGGCAAGCAGCGGCGCGGGCACGGAGCACTTATACGCGACGAAGGGCGTGGTTGAGCTTTGGGGCGCTATAGGGGGCCAAAGC
>JALZHV010000103.1 GCA_030860625.1 Actinomycetota bacterium | reverse complement strand
GTCCAGGTCCTCCTCACCTTCGAGAAGCCGCCCTTCATCGGCTTCATCACCGAGGCCGAGAAGCGGCCACAGCTGGAAGAGATCGTCAGCGGCCTCGAAGCCGCCGCCTCCGCCTAGGCCCTATTCCGCCTGTCCGCCGCCCAGCTCCGGCGGCAGCGCCTTCGGCCCGTCCGGATACATGTGCCGCAGTTGCTCCTCGCTCATCTCCAGGGTGTTGCTGATCGCTTCCGGCGGTGCCCCCACCACCAGCCACAGTTGGTCGGCGTCGGTGTCGTTGAAGAGCTGCCGCACCGTGTCGGGCTCGATCAGCAGCGTGTCGAGCGGGGCCAGGGTCAGCACCTCCTCGTCGATCCGCACCCGCCCCTCGCCCTCCAGGAGGACATAGAGCTCCTCCTGCGTGAAGTGCTTGTGCTTCGTCGAAGCCTGCCCCGGTTCCAGCCGCCACATCCGCGCCCCCATCGCCGAGGCCTCCAACTGCTTCGCCAAATCCGTGTTCAGCGTCTTCATCTGATTCGACCTCCGCCAAAAGGCGTCATCGGCTCTCAAAAGGCGATGTGACATGCCCGCAAGTATGCCGAGACTGACCACTGCATCCGACTTTCGACACAGCGGGGTGGGCCGAAAGTCGGATGCGTTGTTGAAGAGATCTGAACTTCTCTGATGAATAGTGGAGGGGAGTCTTCGCCCCGCTTGCTGATCCCGACTACTTCAGGAGGGTCGAGCTCGACGAGGAGCTCGGGACGATCGTCTGGCCCAACGGGGCCGACATCGCTCCGGAGACCCTGTACCGATTGGTGACCGAGCAGCCGGAGGCTGCGCGCAGCTAGACCTCGAGCCAGGTGCCGGTGGGGCCGAGGTTGCGGATCTGGGTGGAGCCGACTTGGCTCTCGCAGCCCCAGGACTCGTGGATGTGGCCGCAGACGGCGAGACGGGGGCGCTTATCTTCGATCGCGCGGAGGAGGGCGGGGCTGCCGAAGTTGGTGCCGTCGGCGGCGCTGTCGCAGTGGTCGCGGGGCGGGGAGTGGAGGACGAGGACGGCGTCCTCGGGGCAGGGGGCGAGCATCTCGGTCGCCGCGGCGTCGTCGAGGTCGAAGCTCCATTCCCAGGGGGTGACGGGAATACCGGCGCCGAGGCCGAAGAAATCAATGCCGCTGATCGTGGTGCCATCGCCGTGGAGGACGGTGGCGGCGCTCCAATCCGCGGCGGCGGACCGCAACGCATCGGCGGTCTCGTTGTTTCCAGGTACGAGGACGGTCGGCGCCTCGATCCCTGCGAGCGCGCCGATCGTCTCTTCCAGCCCCTCGTGCATCGAGGCGAAGTCGCCGGCGCCGATCACGACGTCTGCCTCGGCCGACATCTCGACGAGCCTGGCGCCCTGCTCGAGGTCGCGGTGCAGGTCGCTGAAGGCGAGGATCCTCACCGGCCCAACTTACCTCAAGCCGGGCCGGCGGAAGTCGGCTCGCCGAAGTCTTCGACCTCGGTCTCGACTTTGCCGCCCGGCATCGCCACCAGGGCGACGACGAAGGCGACCACCATCGCTGCCGCCATCACGTAGAAGACGGTGCGGGTGGCGAGGGCGAAGTCGGCGGGGATGCTCTCGACGACCTTGGTGACGGCGGCGCTCATCTGCTGCTGGCCTTCTTCGTGGCTGCCGCCCTGGCTGATCGCGTCGGCGATCTCGGTCGCCGCCTCCTTCGGCGCCCCGTGCTCGGCCGCGGTCGCTTCCAGGTTCGAGCGGTTCTGCGTGATCAGGATCGAGCCGAGCACCGCCAGCCCGAGGCTGGAGCCGAAGTTGCGCACGGTCTGGGTGATCCCGGTCACCTCGCCGTAGCGGCCGCGCGGGACCCGGTTGAGCGCGTCGGTGTTGGCGGGGCTCAAGACGAGGCCGACGCCCGCCCCGGCGATGACGATGTAGTACCACTGGTCGCCGACCGAGAGCTCGGTCAGCGAGCGGCCCCAGAGGAAGAAGCCGACCGCGGCGACGGCGCATCCCAGCACCACCGAGGGCCGCGCCCCCACCTTGTCGAGCATCTTGCCGCCCCACTGCGAGGCGGTGGCGAAGCCGGCGAAGAAGATCAGCAGGTAGAGCCCGGTTTCCGAGGCGCTTTCGCCGAGCGAGATCTGCGCGTACATGCTGGCGAAGAAGAAGAGCGGGACGAAGGGGATCATCAGCAGGAAGAGGACGACGTTGTCCACCGCGAAGGCGCGGTCGCGGAAGACCGAGAGCCGCAGCAGCGGGTTCTCGGCGCGCAGCTCGTAGGCGACGAAGAAGGCGAGGATCGCGAGGCCGGCGGCGAGGCAGCCCCAGGTCGCGAGGCTGTCCCAGCCCCAGATGCTCGACTGCTGCAGGGCGAGCACCGAGAGCGCCATGCCGCCGGTGATCAGGACCGTGCCGCGGAAGTCGAGCGGCGCCGGGTGCTTCTCGTCGGCCGGCTTCGACTTGGCGATGAGGACGAGGGCGACGATCGCGACCGGGATGTTGACCCAGAAGATCGCCCGCCAGGTCCACTCGACGAGGAAGCCGCCGGCGAGCGGGCCGACCGCGGTGAGGCCGCCGGCGACAGCGAAGAAGATCGCCATCGCCTGGCCGCGTTCGCGGACCGGGAAGGCGTTGAGGACGATCGCCAGCGCCGCCGGGAACATGATCGCCGCGCCCGCCCCCTGGATCACGCGGAAGAAGATGAACCAGGGCTCGTCGAGCGAGCCGGAGGGGGTGGCGCCGCAGAGGGCGGAGGCGGCGGCGAAGACGACGACGCCGAGCGTGACCATGCGTCGGTGGCCGGCGATGTCGGCGAGCCGGCCGCCGAAGGCGAACAGCGCCGAGAGCGAGAGCAGGTAGCCGTTGATGATCCACTGCACCCCGGTGGCGGAGAGGGAGAGGTCGTCCTCGATCGTCGGGATCGCGATCGCGACGATCGTCTGGTCGATGAAGGTCATCGAGACGGCGAAGATCATCGCCGCCAGGATCAGCTTGCTGTTCTTGGCGCTTGACTGGTTCATGGCACGCGCCTTTGCCGTGGACGCGGCGAATCCTCCCCGGGGTCCGGTATTGTCGCCGCCGCAATGCCTCCCGTCTTCTGGATCGGCCTCGGAATCGCCTTCGCCGTCTTCGTCGTCAGCACGATCGCCGGCGCCCGCTCGCGCTCGGCCAGCCTCCGCAGCGGCGCCGCGATGGGCGCCTACCTCGGCATCATGCTGGCTTTCCCGCTGCTGGCCATCGGCCTGGCCACTTCCTAGCGCCGCTTAAAGCCGCCCCGCCAGGGGTACCGAGGGGCGCATGTTCGCCACGCCCGAAGCTCCCATGGTCACCCTGCACGATGGGGTCGAGCTGCCGCAGCTGGGGTTCGGGACCTGGCAGATCCCGGAGGAGGAGACGCAGGAGCGGGTCGAGGAAGCGCTGGCGGTCGGCTACCGCCACGTCGACACCGCCGCCGCTTACGGCAACGAGGCGGGGGTGGGGGCGGCGATCGCCGCCAGCGGCGTGCGGCGCGAGGACGTCTTCGTCACCACCAAGCTCTGGAACTCCCAGCAGGGATACGACGAGGCCCTGCGCGCCTTCGAGAAGAGCCTGGGGCGGCTGGGCACCGGCCACGTCGACCTCTACCTGATCCACTGGCCGCTGCCGAGCCGGGACCGCTACCTCGACACCTGGCGTGCCTTCGAACGGATCCGCGAGGAAGGCGGCGCCCGCTCCGTCGGCGTCTCCAACTTCCGGGTCGAGGACCTCGAGCGGTTGGAGCGCGAGGCCGAGCTGCTGCCGACCGTGAACCAGATCGAGCTCCACCCGCGCTTCCAGCAGGCCGAGCTGCGCGCCTGGCACGCCGACCACGACATCGCCACCGAGGCCTGGAGCCCGCTGGCCCAGGGCGACCTGCTCGAGGACGACACGATCGCCACCGTCGCCGCCCACCACGACCGCACCCCCGCCCAGGTCATCCTCCGCTAGCACCTCCAGGTCGGCAACGTCGTCATCCCCAAGTCCGCCCACCCCGAGCGCATCCGCCAGAACTTCGAGGTCTTCGACTTCACCCTCAGCGAGGACGACATGGCCGCGATCGAACGCCTCGACACCCCCGACCGGATCGGCCCCGACCCCGCCAGGTTCAGCGTGGCGTAGCGGCCGGCGGGTCCTGTCACGGGGGGCGGGCACCCGTGCTCTACAAACTGACTGCGCGCGGGCACCCGCCCCCCGCGCCACCCGCCGCAGGGCCGCTGCGGGTGAAAGGATTGGCTACGTGGCCAGCGGCGGAAAAGCTGAGGCGCCTCGGACTGAGCGGGTGCTGCCTGGAGTGTGGCGACTGCGCTTGGCCCTTCCCTGGCCCGGCGTCCCGCATGGGAACGCCTGGGCGGTGGCGGCGGGCGACGGGGTGGTCATGTTCGACACCGGGATCGGCGGCAAGGGGCGGCTGCGGCAGCTGGATCTGGCGCTGGCGCAGGCGGGGTTCGGGGTCGAGGACGTGCGGCTGGTGGTCTGCACGCACTCGCACACGGATCACTACGGGCTCGCGGGGGCGATTACGGAGCGGGCCGGGTGCGAGCTGTGGATGCATCCGCGCTGGGGGCACGTGCGGCTGCAGGCCGACGACCCGAAAGCGGCGCTGGAGGCGCGGATCGAGGTGGCGCGGCAGAGCGGGGTGCCGGCGAAGGCGCTGGAGCGCTACCGCGAGCGGCGCGAAGAAGACGACGAGACCGGCGTCGACACGCTGAAGGCGCCCGACCGCGAGCTGGTGCCGGGGGTGGAGGTCGAGACCGACGTCGGCGCCTGGCAGGTGGTCGAGACCCCGGGCCACGCGCCCTCGCACGTCGTCCTCCACCAGCCCGAGCGCAAGCTGCTGATCTCCGGCGACCACCTGCTCGGCCGCACGGTTCTCTTCTTCGACTACGGCCACAGCCCCGACCCGGTCGGCGAATTCCTCGCCAGCCTGGAGCGGGTCGAGCCGCTCGAGGTCGACCTCGTCCTGCCCGGCCATGGCCGCACCTTCCGCGACCCCGAGGCGAAGGTCGCCGAGTCCCGGCGCCAGGTCGACGAGCTGCTCGGGAAGGTGCGGGCGGCACTCGGCGACGGCGAGCGGACCGCCTTCGAGGTCGTCGCCGAGATCGTCGGCCCGGACAACCTCAATTCGCCCGCCAGCGCCTGGGTGCTGCAGATCGTCCTCTCCTGCCTCGACCACCTCGCGATCGCCGGCGAGGTGGAGGCGATCGAGGGCTCCGACCCGCAACGCTGGCGGCTTTCGTAGCCTTTCGGCAATGGCTAGCTTCAGATACGTCCGCCAGGTGGCCGCCCCGCCCGAGGTCGTCTTCGACGTCCTCACCGACCACCGGCGCTATCCCGAGATCACCGCCCTGCGCAAGGCCGAGCTGGAGCGCGAGGGCGACCCCGCCCCCAATGGCGTCGGCGCGATCCGCGTCCTCACCGTCGCCGGGCCGCCGATGCGCGAGGAAGTGCTCGTCTACGAGCGCCCCTACCGCTTCGCCTACAAGATCCTCTCCGGCCTGCCGGTGCGCGACCACGTCGGGACGGTGGAACTGCAGCCGAGCGAGGGCGGCACCGAGGTGGTCTACGCGATCAAGACGACGCCGACGATCCCGTTCGGGGGCGCCGCCACCGTCCTCGTGCTGAAGCAGGCGATCAAGGGCCTGCTCGACGGCGTCGCCAAAGAGTCCGAGCGGCGCGCCGCGAATGGCTGAGGGCGGGCCCGAGGACAAGGCCCGCGTCTCTCTCTTCGTCAAGGCCCGCGAGGCGCTGCGGCTGCTCGCCCACCCGCGCAAGCTCTGGCGCGAGCACCGCCCGTGGGCGATCGCCCTGATCGTCGGCGCGGTCGCCCTGGTGGTCGGCGGCTTCGTCGCCTACGAGGCGCTGAAGCGCCCCGCCGACGTCCACAACCAGGAGGTGATCCAGCGCTTCGAGCCGCAGAAGCCGCCGGAGCCGAAGGAGGCGAAGACGGTCAACTGGCC
>JALZHV010000102.1 GCA_030860625.1 Actinomycetota bacterium | reverse complement strand
TGAGGGGGGCGTGCTGTTCGTCGAGCATCTGCTCGACGCCGCGGCGGACGCGCTCGATCTCGGCGTGGAGCTCGGCGCGGGCTCGGTCGGCGGAGGCGGAGATCGACTCCTCGCCGCTGGGGCGCGAGGGGTCGTCCGGGGTCGGGGCAGCGTTCACCGACCGGATCGTAGGGGCGGGGGTGGCTGGAATCGGCGCTCTGGACCGCGAGTCTGTCTTAGTGGCCCCTATAGGGGCGTCTGAGACAGACTCGCGAGGGCTGGATCATGCGAGACCGCAAAAACCCGCCTATGTCGGGGGTTCCTGCGGTCTCGGCGTCAGGCGTGCAGCAGGTAGAGGCGGTAGCAGCCGATGGTGAGCTCGTCGCCGGCTTTCAGCTCGGCCCACTCGGTGCGGCGGCCGTTGACGAGGACGCCGTTGAGGCTGCGGTCGTCGAGGATGCGGGGCGGCTTGCCGGGGTCGGTCATCAGCGCCGCGTGGCGGCGGGAGACGCTGGGGTGGTCGAGGTTGATCTCCGCGTTCGGGCAGCGGCCGATCTTGCTCCACCCGATCTCCAGGTGGAAGCCGATGATCTCGTCGGCCTCGCGCATCACCAGGTGGTAGCCGGGCTCGGCCAGTCGCTTGCGCGCTTCGTCGAGCCAGCCGGGCGGCTGGCGCTCTTCGGCGATGGCGAATTCGACGGTGGGGGCGCCGTGCTCCTGCAGCGAGGCAAAGATCGAGTCGCGGCGGAAACGAGAGGTCCCGCAGCGCGGGCACTCCGGCAGCCGGTCGGTCTCGCGCAGGGCGAGCTGGCAACCGCAGACGAGGCAGAAATACGTGCCCTGGCCCGGGATCGCACCCGTGGTGCACGCCTCCTCGGCCGGGCTGGTGCCGGTGGTGTCGAAAATCGGAACCACTCCTCTCCTGAACATCTGACTGGTGACAACCGATACTAGCGTGGTTCCCAAACGCTGTCACTGGAGTTCTCTTGTTCGGTGGCGCCGCGGCTCCGGCATCTAGACTTCGCGCCCGGATGGGACCCATCAGCGCAGAAATCGAGATCGACGCCCCCCGCGAGCGGCTCTTTGCGGCGATCGCCGACCTCGCGACCCGCCCTTCCTTCACCGACCACTTCCTCACCGACTTCCACCTCACCCGCATCGACGGCAAGGGGGTGGGGGCGGGCGCCCGCTTCCGCGCCCACGGCCCGCTGCGCAAGGTCTGGATGGACACCACGATCGTTGCCGCCGAGGAGCCGCACCGGATCGTCGAGGAAGGCGCGGGCGGCCGCGGCAACCGGATCCGCAACCACACCGTCTGGGAGTTGCGCGAGGCGAGCGGCCCGCTGACCGCCGTCCGCGTCACCCACTGGACCGAGCCGGCCGCGGTCGACCGCGCGCTGGAGCTGCTCAGCGCCGGATCGCTCTGGCAGGCGCGCGGCTGGAAGCGGGCGCTGCGCCGCCTCCGCGACAACCTCGAGGCCGACCAGCCCGTAGTAGAGCGGATCGCCGTCGCCGGCGGCAACCGCCACGCGACCGGCGTCTTCTAGTCCTATATAGACTCCCGCGCCGATGTCCCAGCACCGCCGCCTGCTGCCGATCTTCGCCCTCCTGGCCCTCCTCGCCCTGACCGTGGGCGTCTCCGCCTGCGGCTACGAGCACGACTCCAACCACGTCGACGAGGGCGAGCCCCTGGAGCTGGGCGAGCTGCACTACAACATCACCTTCTCCCGCTACCTCAACCCGAACGACCCCGAGGACGAGGCTTACCTCGTCGGCCAGCCGGAAGCCCCCAAAGGCGAAAGCTACTTCGGCGTCTTCTTCGAAATCCAGAACGAGAGCGAGCATGCGCTGAGCCTGCCCTCGGAACTGAAGATCACCGACACCGACGGCCAGGAGTACGAGGTGGTCGAGAGCGAGAGCATCTTCGCGCTGCCGCTCGGCGAGGAGCTTGAAGGCGAGGAACAGATGCCGATCCTCGACTCGCCCGCCCAGCTCGGCCCGATCGAAGGCTCGCTGGCGATCTTCCTGCTGCCCGAAGAAGCGTCCGAGAACCGGCCGCTGACCCTCCACATCCCCGGCGGGGAGAATGAAGAGGAAGAGCACGCCGGCGACGAGCACGGCGGCGGCGGCGAAGTCGTGCTCGACCTCTAGTCGACCGCGCCGCTTCTGGCTAGAGCCCAGCCGAGAGGACTTCCGCCGCGATCGGCGCGGCGACTTCGCCCCCCGAGGCTTCCGCTTCGATCAGCAGCACCCCGACCGCCAGCCGCGGCTTCTCCGCCGGCGCGAAGGCGGTGAACCAGGCGTCCTTGATCTGGACCGGGTTCTCGGATTCCTCTTCGCCGGGCCGCGGCCCGAGCTCGGCGGTGCCGGTCTTCCCTGCCACCTGGGCCTCGGAGATCGCCGCTGAGGTGCCGGTCCCTTCGGCGACGACGCCGACCATCAATTCGGTCAGTTGCTTGGCGGTCTTCGGCGTCATCACTCGCACCGGCTCGGCATCGGGGCGCAGCTTCTGGTTGGCGACCACCGAGGTCGGCAGGCGCACGCCCTTGTTGGCCACCGCCTGGGAGACGCTCGCCATCTCCAGCGGCGTCGCCAGCACTTCGCCCTGGCCGATCGCGGAGACGCCGAGGTCGATTTCTTCGCCGATCTCCTCGGGGATCGTCGATTCCTCCGGTTCGACTTCGCGGACGATCCGCGGCGCGTAGAGGCTCGGTGGTTCGTTGAAGCCGAACTTCTCGGCGGTTTCGACCAGCTCGTCGTTGCCGACCTCCGGCCCCAGCGGCGCGAAGACCGCGTTACAGGAGTGGGCGAACGCCTCGCGGAAGTCGCCGCCGCAGATCTCGCCGTTGGCGTTGTAGATGAAGCGGCCGCCGACGTTGATGCCTTCGCTGAGTTCGAATTCGTCGTCCATCGCGACCGCCCCCGTTTCCAGCGCGGCGACGGTGGTCACGACCTTGAAGGTCGAGCCGGGCGGCTGCGGCGCCGAGAAGGCCGAGCCCGCCAGCGCCCGCACGTCTCCTTTGCGCGTGTCCAGCACCGCGACGCCGCCGGAGCGGCCGGCGAGGGCGGCGACGGCGGCCTCCTGCAGGTCCGGGTCGATCGTCGTCTTCACCGGCGCCCCGGGGCGCGGCTTCGACTTGGCGAGGGTGCGAATGGCGGAGCCGTCTTCGGAGACCGCCAGCAGCGAGCCGCCCGGCTTGCCGGCGAGGCGGGCGTTGAAGGCGCGCTCAAGGCCGCTGATCCCGACCGGGGCCCCTGGCGGGAAGCCCTGGCGGGCGAGCTTCGCCGCGTCCTCTTCGGCCGCTTCGCCGACTTCGCCGGTGACGTCGATTGCGGCGCTCCCGAGCGGGTGCTCGCGTTCTTCGGCCGGCCCCTCGGCCAGGACCGTGCCGTCGCGGGCGAGGATCGGACCCCGTTCGGCAAGCTCGACGTCGGCCGCCAGCTCCTCGCCTTCGCGCAGACCGGGGAAGACGAGGCTCTCGTCCCATTCGACGCCGCCGTCGGCGTAGGGCAGGCCCAGCTCCGCCTCGACGGTGCCGAAGGCGACGGTCGCGATCGTCACCTCGACCGGCACGACGCTGCCGGCGTCGGTCGACTCGGCGTCGCCGACCGAGCCCGCTTCGACCCCGCGCATCGTTGCCACCTCCTGGGCTTCGCGGTAGGCGGCTTCGAATTCGCCGCGGTCCACCTGCGCTTTCGAGCCCTCGTTCAACTCCGCGTACATCGCTTTGAAGTCCTTTGCCGCCCAGGCTTCGGCGAAGCGCCCGGCGGCGTCCTTGTCGGGCGAGCCGGGGGCGCCCCAGACCGCGCCGACGATGAAGGCGACGAAGGCAACCAGCGCCAGCGGCGCGGCTCGGGTGAGGAGGCGGTGCCGGCGCTCGCCTGCGGTGGGGGGATAACTCACCAGCCGAAAGGTAAACGAGGCGTTCCCGGCATGCTTCTATTCCCGGAATGACCGTGTTGGACTGGGCGATCCTGGCCTTCACCTTCGCCCTGGCCCTCTGGGGCTACCGACAGGGTCTGATAGTCGGCGCCCTCACCCTCTGCGGCTTCGCTGCGGGCGCCTTCGCCGGCAGCCGGGTCGGGCCGCTGCTGCTGACCGAGGGCTCGGAGTCGCCCTACGCGCCGCTCTGCGCGGCCCTGGGGGCGCTCCTGGCCGGCTCGCTGACGGCGGTGACGGTGGAGAGCTACGCGCTGGGGCTGCGGGAACGGATCGTCCGGCGCCCGGCCCTGTACTTCGCCGACGGGGCGGGCGGGGCGGCGCTGATCGCCTCGGTCGCGCTCGGCCTCGTCTGGGTCTTTGGCGCCTTCCTCCTCCACGCGCCCTCGACGACGCAGCTGCGCGGCGACATCCAGCGGTCGGTGATCCTGCGCAGCCTCAACGAAGTGCTGCCGCCCTCGGGGCCGGTGCTGAACGCGCTCAACCGGGTCGACCCGGCGCCGACCGTGTTCGGGCCGGCGGCGCCGGTCGGCCGGCCGGACGCGAAGATCGCCTCCGACCCCGACATCGAGCGCGCCGGCGACTCCGTCGTCCGCGTCCTCAGCACCGCTTGCGGGCTGGGGATCGAGGGGTCGGGCTGGGCGGTCCAGCCAGGGGTCGTCGTCACCAACGCCCACGTCATCGCCGGCGCCGACGACACCACCGTCACCACCCGCAACGGGATCGAGCTCGAGGCGACGGCGATCTACTACGACCCGGGCCAGGACCTGGCGCTGCTGCGGGTCGACTCGGCCCTGCCGCCGCTGCCGCTCGACGCGGAACGGCAGGAGGGGGAGAGCGGCGCCGTGCTCGGCTATCCCGAAAACGGCCCCTACACCGTCGCGCCGGCGCGCATCGGCGAAACCCGCGCCACGATCAGCGAGGACTCCTACGGCAACGGACCGGTCGAGCGCACGATCGTCTCGCTCAGCGGGCTCGTCCGCAGCGGTAACTCCGGCGGGCCGCTGATCGACGCCGACGGCAACGTCGTCGGCACCGTCTTCGCCGCCACCACCAGCGGCCCGCGGGGCGGCTTCGCGATTCCGGTCGAGGAGCTGGAGGGGGTGCTGCGGCGCACGGTCGAGGCGGTCGACACCGGCCCCTGCACCGCTTGAGGCTCCGAGCCCATCACTTACGTTCAGTAACCTCGTATCCAATGGCACAGGGAAGCCAGATCCAGGTTCAGGAGGAGCCTTCGGCGGCGGTCTGCCCGCACTTCCACCACGCGATCGAGCTGATCGGCAAGCGCTGGACGGGCGCCATCGTCTGCGCCCTGACCGAGCGGCCGATGCGCTACGCCGAGCTCCGCAACGCCGTCCCCGGGCTCTCCGACCGCCTGCTCTCGCAGCGGCTGCGCGAGCTCGAGGAGGAGGGGCTGGTCGAGCGCCAGGTGGAAGCGGGGTCGCCGGTGCGGGTCACCTACTCGCTGACCCAGGCCGGGCGCGAGCTCGACCCGGCGCTGAGCGAGCTGAAGTCGTGGGCGAGACGGTGGAAAAAAGCCGGGTAGCGCCGACGACCGTCCCCGGGCCGTTCGCGGTCGGGACCTACGCGCGCAAGCTGCAGGGGTGGATGCGCGAACGGGCGCGGGTGCAGCTGATCGGCGAGGTGACCGGGGTCGGCCGCAGCAAGGTGCAGGCTTACTTCGAGCTGCGCGACAGCGAGGGCGCGATCCCCTGCGCGATCTGGCTCAACGACCTCGAGAAGGCGGGGCTGAGCGACGGCGCCCTCCGCGACGGCGCCGAAGTCGTGATCTCCGGCGGGCTCGACTACTACCCCGGCGGCGGCCACGCCTCGCCGAAATTCTCCTTCCGGGCGACGCACATCCGGCTGGCGGGCGAAGGCGACCTGATCGCGCGCCTGGAGGCGCTGCGCAAGCAGCTGCGCGCCGAGGGCCTGTTCGAGCTGCAGAAGCAACTGCACCGGCCCCACCTGCCGAAGACGATCGGCGTCGTCACCGCCGAAACCGGCGCGGCGCGGCGCGACCTGCTGGCCGGGCTCGAGCGGCGCGGCTGGGGCGGGTCGGTGGTCTGGGCC
>JALZHV010000399.1 GCA_030860625.1 Actinomycetota bacterium | reverse complement strand
GCGCCGCCCCGGCGGCTGACCGGCACCTAGAATCGCCGCCGTGGCAGAGCCGGTCGACTTCGCGGCGACGAGCAGGGCGGTCGCCGAGCGGCTCGCCGCCGGTCGCGCCCGCGTCGACACGACGATCGGCGAGGGCGACCAGATGTTCCGCGGCGACCTCGACAGCTACCTCAGCGTCTGCCACTCGGCGCTCGCCCAGATCGGCCACGCGATGGCGATCACCGGCCGCACCTCCCCCCGCCGCGTCCTCGACTTCGCCTGCGGGCACGGCCGGGTGCTGCGCGGGCTGCGGGCGGCGTTCCCGGAGGCAGAGCTGACCGGCGCCGACGTCGACCGCGACGGGGTCGACTTCTGCGCGCGGCAGTTCGGCTCGCTGCCGGTTTACTCGGACCCCGACCCGGCGCGGGTGCGGCTGGCGGGCGGCTACGACCTGATCTGGGTCGGCTCGCTCTTCACCCACCTCGACGCCGAGCGCTGCCGCGAGTTCCTCGACCTGCTGCGGCGCCACCTCGCCGCGGGCGGCCTGCTCGTCTTCTCCACCCACGGGCGCAACGCCGTCGACCGCTGGACCGACGACGAGGACGAGCGCACCCGGGCGATCGTCGCCGGCTTCCAGCGCGAGGGCTTCGGCTACCGCGACCACCACGGGGTCGAGGGCTACGGGACCACGGCCTTCACCGCCGCCTGGGTCGCCCGCCAGATCGAGCCCTGGACCGACCTGATGCTGGTTGGCTACATGGAGCGCGGCCTCGCCGACCACCAGGACGTCGTCTCGCTGCTGAAGACCGACGTCCACCACCCGCAGAACGAGCTGCTGGTCGTCTCCTCCTCCTAGTCAGGGGCCGAGGGCGTCGGCCACCTCGACGGCAGTGAGCTCGGCGCCGCGGACCGAGAGGACGCCGATCCGCCGCTCTCCCCAGCCGGGGGCGATCTGACCGACCGCGCCGACCGGGTAGGGCGGCGCGGGGGTGAGCAGCAGGTGCAGCTCGTCGCGCTCGCGCAGAGCGCGGCTGTCGAGCGTCGGCTCCCAGGCGCCGAGGTCGCCCTCGTATAGCGGCAGCTCGTGCAGCGGCAGGTCGGGAGTGCAGCGGATGCAGCTGAGGCGGCCGCGGCGGCCGTCGTGGGTGGCGCGGAACAGAGCCCAGACGTTGCCGTCGGCGGTGCAGGCGATCTGCGGGCGCGCGACCGAGGCGTCGAGGATCGGCGTCTCGGTCTCCATCCGGTGAGTGAGGCGGGCGAGGTCGCGGCTCTGCCAGCGGGCGCCGTCGTAGGAGACGAGCGCGACCTGGGTGGCGCCGGCGGCGTCGTAGTGGAAGTAGGCGACGTGGGGACGGCCGGCGGCGTCGACGGCGGCGCCCATCTGGTTGACGAGGCCGGAACCGTGGGGCGGGGTCGGGACGACGATCGGGACCGTCTCGTGGGTGAGCGGCAGGTCGAGCGATTCGCCGGCGGCGCCGCGCCAGGTCGTGCCGCCGTCGTCGCTCATCGCGTGCCAGACGTCGCGGTTGGCGGCGGCGCCGCCCTTGCCGCGGAAGCAGCCGGAGACGTGGAGGGCGCCGTCGCCCCCGACCGCGACGTGGTTGAGGTACGGGCTCTCGCCGCTGCCGCGCCCCGCGACCAGCATTCCGACCCGCTCCCAGCCCTCGCCTCCGGGGGCGAGCCGGTTGAGGTAGACGTCGCCGTGGCCGGCACGTCCGTCGCGGTAGAAGAAGAGCAGGGCGCCGTCGGGGAGGCTGACGAAGGCGGGGTAGGTGACCCGCTCCTCGTCGGCGCTGACCATCTCCCCGGCCTGCCAGCGCGTCGGGTCGCCGGAATCCGAGACGGCGTAGCGCAGCGGTTCGTTGTGGTTGTTGCCGGCGACATGGACCCGCCCTTGGGCGTCGACACCGAGCGCGTAGCTGTGATGGGGGTCGAGCTTCGTCTCCGCCGTGAAGGGGCTGCCGGGTACGGCGCTGAGGTCGACCGGCTGCGACCAGGGCCTGCCGGGGAGGTCGCGCCAGGCGAGCAGCGGCACCCGCCGCGGGCCGCTGACCCAGACCGCGTACTGGCGGTCGCCGTCGGTGACGAGCGGGTCCTGGGTGAAGGGGAGGCTGTTGACGTTGGCGACGTTGTTCGCCGGCGCCGGCAGCAGGCCGAGGCGGCCGAGCGCGACCTTGCCGGGGTCGAGGTCGGGGAGCGCGGCGCTCAACGG
>JALZHV010000398.1 GCA_030860625.1 Actinomycetota bacterium | reverse complement strand
AGACGGTGAAGGCCGAGGCGAGCTTGGCGAGCAGCGACTGCTCGAACGCCTCGCGCGCGTCTTCGATGCCCTTTTCGTCCTCGGCGACGAAGACCGGCTGCACCCCTTTCGCCAGCGCCGCCGCGAGGTCCGCCTTCGCCCCCATCAGCTCTTCGTAGGCCTTGACGTCGGCGAGCGCCATCGCGGTCCCGATCGCCGGCGAGAGCACCTCGTCGACCGCGGCGAGGAAGGCTTCCCCCCACTGGTCGAGGTCGATGCCGGTAAAGGCCTGTTCGCGGTCGGCCTGCCGTTCCAGCTTTTCGTCGTAGACGGGGACCAGGGCCTTTTCGTTGACCAGCTCGACCGAGAGCGGCGCCAGCGAGAAGTAGGACGCTCCCTCGCCTTCGAACTTCACGTCGATCCCGGCGTTCGGGTCGCCCGCGGCCATCCGCACCACCCACAGCGGCGGCGTCGAGTCCTTCGCCGCCAGGTCTTCGCGGTCGTGGCGCGCCGCCAGGCGGGCGAGGCCGCTCGCCCCGTCCCAGCCCGCGAAGACCTCTTCGAAGTCTTCGGCGTAGGGGAGCAGGCCGACGTCCGGCGCCGCTTCGTCGAGCAGACCGAGGTCGCCGTCCGCGACTTGCTTTTCCCGCGGGCTGAGGTCGGCCGGGACCGGGAACGAGGAGCAGTCGGCTTTCTCGACAGCGCTGCCGTCCGCCCCGCGGTAAATGAGGTCTTCCGGGCGCTTCATCTCCAGGCACACCGTCAGCGCCGCCAGGTCGCTTTCGGCCTGAGCCAGCTGCTTCGGTTCGATCGGCCACTCGAGCGGAGAGGAGACCGCTTCCGCCTTCCCCCCTGCGACCACCTTGGCCAGCTGCTCGGCGATTTCTTCGGCGTACTTCAGCAGCTCCTTGTTGATCGGCCCGAGGCTGCCGAGCAGGCCCGGGATGCTGGTCGCCAGCAGCGCTTCGGTCCGCGGGTCCTGGAGCTGGGCGATCGCGGTGGCGTAGCGCCCGAGGGCGGCCTTCGCCTGTTCGGCCGCCGCGTGCGGGTCTTCCTGCCCTTCGCCGGGCGTGACGACGGCCTGCGGGTCGAAAGCGAAGCTGAGGCGCAGGCGCGGTCCTTTTTCGCCTTCCCCGGGCACAAAGCGATGGGCGACCCGCACCCCCGGCCATTCGCCGGGCCCGATCAGCGGGTCGTTGTAGAGGAGCGGGAAGGACCCTTCGCGTCCGCCGCTTTCGAGCACGTTGCCGAAGACGTCGCCGACCCGGAACGCCAGCTGCACGGTGCCGCCGACGGCGCCGTAGGGGTTCGGTTCTTCCCCGGCCCCTTCGACGAACCGGTAGGCGGGCAGCACCTGCCGGTAGAGGTCGCTGAGACCATCGCCCCCTTCGCTGACCGGGCTCAGCGAGAGGCTCCACGGCGAGGAGCCGAACTTCACCGGCGTCCCCGGCTTCGCCCCGGCGACCTCGAACTGGAGCTGGTGGTAGAGCTGGCCGACCCAGTCCTCCGCGTAGAGGGTCCCGCCGACGTCGCTCGCCAGCAGGTGGGACTCGTTCCAGGTGCCGTCGAAGCCGACGCAGCCGGGCGGGTAGGACGGGTGCAGCGTCTGCAGCGCCTTGCCCCCGGTGTCGGCGAGGCCGACGTAGAGCGTGTCCTTGAAATCGCTCGGCAGCGAGACGACGAAGGCGTTGTGCCAGCTCGAGACCGCGGTCCCCGCGGGGAAGGTGATCGCCAGGGTCAGCTCGGCGGTGTCGCCGGTCGGGTCCTCGCCTTCCGGCAGCTCGCCCGCGGAGTGGAAGATCTCTTCCGGCAGCCCCTTCCCGTCGCGGGTTTCGTAGCGCAGGTAGAAGCCGCCGGCTTGGACGACGCTCAGCTCCCAGAGCATCAGGGCGAAGTCGGAGACCTGTCCCAGGTTCGCCGCGGTCGGCCCCAGTTCCGCGCCCATCGCGGCGAGGCGCAGCGGCGCGGTCAGCCCCGCGGGCTGGCTGGTGGTCGAGAGGTTGGCCTTGGCGAGGAGGACCTGGGCGGGGTCGACTTCGTCGGAGCGGTAGCCCGCCTTCGGGTCGTCGTAGAGGACCGAGAGGGTCCCGCCCAGCGCTTTGGCTTCGAGGGCGGCGGCGATCTGGGCGCGGGTCGCGTCGTCGGTGCCGTCGAGGCGGTAGACGAAGGGCACGTAGGGCGGTTCGGCTTCGGGCGAGTCGCCCGCCTCGAC